>JBPOFV010000055.1:0-10369 GCA_051252335.1 Marinicella sp.
CCGATGTGGGCGGCGTTGCGCGCGCCCGCGAAGTGGCCAAACGCATCAAAGCCGTTGACAAGTTATTCAATAAATTCAAAGGTTCAGTTGACGACATTGGCATTGGTGATAAAAAACAAAAGAATTTCATGCGTCAAATCGCTGACATCTTGGTCGAATTCAAATTTGCGCCAATTACCATGCAAGACATTATTTTTGATGTTAAGTCTGCACAAGATGAAATCAGAAAAATTGAACGTCGAATTTTAGATATTGCTGTGACTCAATGTAAATTGACTCGCCAAGTATTCATTCGTTCATTCATGAACAAAGAAACCGATTTAGACTGGGTTGATAACCGCATTAAAGAAGGCGGTGATTCAGTCACCATGTTAGAAATTTATAAAGATGAGATTATCTCCTTACAAAGCAAGTTAATCCGTATTGAAAAAGCTTATTATTTGTTGATTCCTGAAATCAAGGCCATCAACCGAAACGTCACGGTTAATGAAGCCAAGTCCAGAAGAGCCAAGAAAGAAATGATTGAAGCCAACTTACGTTTGGTGATTTCGATTGCAAAAAAATACACCAACCGTGGCTTACAGTTTCTTGATTTAATTCAAGAAGGTAATATTGGCTTAATGAAAGCAGTCGAAAAATTTGAATACCGTCGTGGTTATAAATTTTCAACTTATGCCACATGGTGGATCAGACAGGCGATTACCCGCTCTATCGCCGATCAGGCCAGAACCATTAGAATACCGGTACACATGATTGAAACAATCAATAAACTCAACCGTGTGTCACGTCAGTTATTACAAGAAAAAGGCCGTGAAGCCACGCCTGAAGAGATAGCTGAAGTGATGGAAATGCCTGTTGGAAAAGTCAGAAAAGTCATTAAGATTGCCAAACAACCCATCTCAATGGAAACACCGATTGGTGATGATGAAGATTCCAGCTTGGGTGATTTTATTGAAGATGGCAACATCTTGTCTCCTTTAGAATCGACTACAGCCAATGGTTTAACCAACACAGTGACTAATTTACTGTCTGGCTTAACACCTAGGGAAGCCAAAGTATTGCGTATGCGCTTCGGAATAGATATGAATACCGATCACACGCTGGAAGAAGTGGGTAAACAGTTTGATGTAACTCGTGAACGAATTCGTCAAATTGAAGCCAAAGCCTTAAGAAAATTAAGACACCCAAGTCGTTCAGAACAATTACGCAGTTTTATGGACTTGAACTAAATACGCACCAACAAACTAAAAAGGCCTCATCAGAGGCCTTTTTTTATGGTTTAAATTATTGCTGTAATTTTACTTTGGCCTTAATGACTGCCAATTGCTTAAACCTGTCTATTTTTTGGTTTTCTAATGTCTTAAGAATACCGGCTTTCACCGTTTCGAATTCAGGTGCTTGTGCAGCCCTCTTGTTTTCTAAATACAACACGTGTACGCCAAATTGACTCAATACAACTTGTGAGTAAACTGTTGCTACTGCCATGGTCTGTAAAGGTTCACGGAATGACTCTGGAACTTGCTTGATATTAACCCAGCCAATATCCCCCACATTTTTAACCTGATCAAATGTCGATAAATAGTCAGCTTCTGCCTCGGCGAAACTGAGGCCATCTGCCATCTGATCTAACACCGTCAATGCTTGAATTTCATCTTCAAATAACAAATGATGCACATGGTATTCTTGACCCTTCAATTCACTGACTATATTTTGGTACTCAGCTTTGACGTCTGCTTCTGAAACAGGGTTATTCAGCAACAAATCATCTAATACCAATTGAGCCTGTGCGCGGTGCTTTATTTGTTCAATGGCCAATTGCTTATCTAAGGGCAGATTAAGCTCTTTTTGTATGGCCTGATGCCTGAGTGCCAAATGTTGAATGATTTCATCCAATGCTTGATCAACTTGTTGTTGTGATGGCTCATTGACACCTTTTGTTTTTAAATAAGTGTTTAAATAATTTTCGGTTACTTTAAAATCACCAACCGTGGCAACAAGCTTAGAATCATCAATCAGTTGTTGATTTGCAGAATCTTGACAAGCAGACAAGAGCAAAATTAAGCCGGTGATTGTCAGTAATATATTCAGTTTCATGTTCTTTCCTAATAAAGTATCTGCTGTGAATTAATCTTTGATTGCTACCGCTTCGACTTCAAGCGCATGGATATCACCGTTTTGAAACAACTCATTTAATTGTTGGTAAACCAACCGATGACATTGAATGCGACTCAAACCAACAAACCCTTTGGCTTTGACAGTTACCGCAAAATGACCACCACCTGATTTCGCCCCTTCATGCCCCACATGTAAATGGCTGTTATCAATGACAGTGACCTCTTTGGCACCCCACTGAGTTAACAAGTTTTCGATATTCGATGTGGTTTGCTGATTTTTATTCATGGTATCTATGGGTTGCTCATCCGGCATGACAAGCGTCACATTATAGCGTAAAATACCTGCCTTTAAACCCACCCAGACAAGATGACAAAAGTCACCATATACCACAATCCCAGATGTTCTAAATCAAGAGCTGCCTTAGCCATCCTAGAAGCACATAAGATGGATATCGAAGTCATTAATTATTTGGAAACACCACCCAGCGTTGCAGAGTTAACTGAATTGGTGAATCAACTGGGGGTAGAAGTTAAATCAATTTTAAGGAAAAGCGAAGCTGATTATAAAGCCCAGCCATTCAACGATCCTGATTTATCAACTCAAGACTTGATTCAATTATTGCATCAATATCCCAAGGTAATGGAGCGCCCCATTGTGAGTTACCTAGGCCAAGCAGTGATTTGCCGACCCCCTGAGAATGTTTTGGATTTAATCCAATGATTAAAGTACTCGTTCTGTATTATTCGAAACGTGGTAACACGCAGAATATGGCCAGACTCATGGCCCGTGGTATTGAGTCAGTTGATCAATGTGAAGCCATGTTACGCACCGTTGAATCAGATTTACCCGAGGCTGAAATGCCCAACGACCCGATCGTTACAGAACAAGACATGATTGACTGTGATGCCATTATACTTGGCAGTCCAAGTTATTTTGGCAACATGGCATCGCCCTTAAAGAAGTTCATTGATTCCACCGGCAACTTATGGTTTTCAGGTGCCATGGAAGGAAAGCCAGCGGGTGTTTTTGCCACCGCTTCTTCATTACATGGCGGTCAAGAAACCACACTGATCAACATGATGATCCCGCTGATGCATTTTGGCATGGTCATTGTTGGGCTGCCCTATTCAGAAAAATCATTGTTGTACACCCAATCTGGCGGATCGCCTTATGGCGCCACCCATTGGGCTGAAATTGAATCAAACAGAAGTATTGATGCCAATGAAAAGCAACTTTGTCTGGCACAAGGTAAACGCATAGCAAAAATGGCTAAACGCTTAACCGACAAAAACTAGAAGAATATACCCACTCTGGCGGACCCTAACAAAGCTTCAGGCATAAGTTGATAAAACAATAGGGCCAATACAGCATGAGACACCGCATTGGCATATATATTTTCATACCTCAACCACGCATAGCTCCATGCCACACCGCCAATCAAAGTTGCCATCATCAACATATGATTGGGCGAATGAACAATAGAAAATAAGACGCCCACTAAACAAACAGTCATCAATCTTGAAAGCCCCAGTTGCTTATGAATGAATTGAGCTAGGATTGGCCCAATGATTAACTGCTGAACCCAGGCCCAAAGCAAGTATTGGGGCAAATCAGCCACAAATGATAAGTTAAACCCACTTATAAACAACATCAACACAGCCAAAGCCATGCTTACAAGCCAAACAGGCATTGCTTTTGATGCTGGCCACTTGAAATAATTTCGGCACATGAAAATCAAACCAAGCATCAAAATAACAGCAAACCACTGAATATAGCCTAAATAAATAAGCAACGATTGATGGTGAACACCCCAAATCACCAAGAATACAGCAGTAATAAATCCAACTGCCCAAGCTCTTTTGTGGCTGATCCATGCCAAACATAACATCATCAATAGCAACCAAGCCATCAGCAAGCTAAACCAATTTGGAATATGATTGATTGTTGTTGAAAAAGACAACTGCTGAGCATAACCAGATTGAGCCATCTGCACATCCAAGTACTTCATTTGATTGGTGAAATAACAGGAATGCCTGCTGTCATGTGATTGACAGTTTAACTGGCTTTCTGGGTAGGGTTGTTTTAATTGGGTTTGATTGATTTCAATGGATTTTATTGTCAAGTCTTCAATTGGAATTGAATAAAATCGAATAACCAAGGCATCAAGAGCAGCAATCTCTTGCCACTTAATAAATTGGCTGGCTTGGTTTTCATCGGGCTTATTAATTTTCCAAGAAACTGAACTTAAATCAAAACCTGATTTAATATTCGACCAAGACAAGGTGGGTGAATCATAGAATATTTGTTGTCTCTGATTAGAAAATTCAAACTTAACTCGCCCTTGACTACCAACTGATTGGTTATGCTTTAATTCAATATGAATCATTTGCTGAATGCTGGGCACTATGACCGCACCACTTAAATCCAATGAAATTTCTGGATTATCAGTGACTGCATGAACACCTTCAGAATTTGCCTCCCAATTTGCTCTGAAGCTACTGACAATGTCAGTCAGCTGAACCCATGGCCAATGGATATTGAAATGCCCAGCATTTATCTCATTAAAAACACTTTGATTCTTTTTATTGAGCGCTGAACTAACGTATGTATAAGCATACACACACATCAACATCCATACAGCCGATAAGATTAAATAATAACTGATTTTTTTCAAATCAACATCCCAGATCCAATGAATATGAAAAAAATTGACTGCTTGGTGTCATAAATTTTTAAAACTACTCGAATTAAGTAAATACAACATTTTAGATTTAAAGGGAACATCATGAAATATTTAATTTTACTAATATCATTATTTTCAGCAACACTGTTACATGCCGCTGTGGACTGGCCCGGAGTTGCTGCACCTTGTAACACCACATTACAAGCCTGTGTTGACGGCAGTCCAGCCAATGAAATCATTTACCTCAACACCAATGATGTGATTGATGAAACCATCACCGCATTCAAAAACATTTCACTGATTGCAGGTAATGGTTACAAACCTGTTTTTGCAGCTGGTAGACACATAGATATCACCAATGCTGCTAGTACCAACAGAACGTTGATAATTGAAGGACTTACTTTACTGAGAGGTCGAATTGCTTATAACCATCTTCCAGGTTCATCTGCTGACACCACCCTCAATATACGCAAAAACAACATCATTGAAAATTCTTCTGATTTAACCAGTATCAGGGTACTGAATTTTTCCAATCAGACCTTAACTGTTAACATTGATTACAACCAACTCAACTACTCCCGAACCACTTCTAGCTCGGAAGAAAGAGGTGCCATCGCTTTTCAAACAGGTTATGACACAGGTGCTCTCGCAACCGGGCTCACCACTGGCAGAGTCTATGGCAATACCATTTCAACCTCAGGACCAGATTCGATCGGTATTGGTATTTTTTCATATACAGAGACTGATGTGGCATTGAATATTTCTGGCAATGAAATCCATGGCGGTATAACAGGCGGTGTATTCTCATACCGAAACGACAGTACAGGAACCACTGATTTAAACATCGCTCACAATGCCTTTTATCAATTTTCTGAAGACGAAAATTTTAAAGGTGTATTCATCCAAGCATTCGCCGGTACGACTGATGCTGACATCGTGAACAACACAGCTTTGGGCGCATTTGATGCATTCAGGTTTGATGAAGCAGGCACTGGCACCTTAGATGTCTACTTTTACAACAACATCATGGCCTTTGGTAGTGCTGGTGTTTACACAGATGCCGAAACCACAATCACCAATGATTATAACTTGTCTTATATGAACAGTTTTCCGGATGCTGATTTTGTTGAGGGGCCAAATCACATTTACACCAACCCGCTTGTGGGTGGCATGAACAATGGCCGATTGCGTGCAGGTTCGCCAGCCATTGAAGCCGGGAGTACTTTAAGTTTATTGGCATTAGGTGGTACACCATTGATTGATGCTGACGGCACCCATCGCATCAAGAAAGGCAACTCTTCAGTAGGTGCTCAGCAAGTTGATATGGGTGCATATGAAACGGGTGATCAATATTTTAACCATGTAACTGAATCTGGAAGTCATATTAGTGTCATAGACAATGATGCTATTAATGGTGACAGCAGCTTTAATGACATTCACATCACTTCTAATTGGAATCCGCCAGGTTCTGAAGGTGTATACAATGATGAAAATGAAGGAATTTATTATTCTGGTGGTTTCTGGCGCGTATTCAATGAAGGCATAACTTCATTTGAAAATGGAGCCGCTTTCAATCTACACCAATATGCCAATACCACCAATTCATTTGAACATACGTCTACTGAAGTAGGAAGCTCCAACACTTTGATCGACGACAGTACGTTAAATAACCAAATCGATCGGATCGTGCAAGTGACCCAGCATTGGACGGGTATTTACAACCCCCATCCGATTGGTGTCTTCTATTTCGCTGGCACTTGGGTGATAGGAAATTTTGATGGTGCTGAGATTCCAACCAACAGTAATTTCAACGTTTATAGCCAACAACCCAGTAAAAGTGCTTGGTTGCATGTGGCCTCTTCAGGCAACAGTTTTTTCAATTCATCTGTTATTGACCATCCATTGCTTAACAACACACCGTGTGCTGAAATTCAAATCACACAAAGTGCCGATCGCGGGGTGTTCAATGACTCACCAGTGGGTGTCTATTATTCCAGTGGTAGTTGGATTATTTACAATCAAGACTTGAGCACCATACTTGAAAACTCAGCATTTTATGTGAACATAAATCCAGCACAAATTGCGGCTTGTTCGGACTTAATCTTTGAAGATGGCTTTGAATAATTCAAATTAAGCCAGAATATTTATTCGTACCGTCAAATTGACCTTGAGCTTTAAAACCCTGAATTCTCCATCAGCCAGTCTTTTAGCTCAAGGCACTTGATAACCGGATAAACGTAAAAACTCAGCCAACTTAATCAAGGGCAAACCCATCAATGCACTGGGATCAGTTGAGCCAACAGCTGAAAATAGACTTAAACCCAAAGATTCAACTTTGAACGCACCGGCACAATCTAAAGGTAGTTCTTTATCAATATAGCGCATAATTTCTTCATCACTGAGTGAACGGAATTTGACCTCCGTAACATCGGTATGTTGAAAGCATTTTCCATCAGGCGTTAGCACACAGAGGGCTGTGTAAAATTCAACAGAGTTGCTTGAAAAGGATCGCAATTGTTTGAAAGCATTGCTTTTGGTATGTGGTTTTCCACACACCTGATTGTCAAAGGTACAGACTTGATCAGAACCTATGACCAAACTAGTCGTATTTTGAGCACTGATGGCTCTGGCTTTTTGTTCTGCCAAGCGCTTTACCAAGTCTTGTGCAGACTCTCCATGCTGTTGCGTTTCATCAATGTCAGGAGTAATTTGGGTGAATTCATGCCCCAATCTGGCCAATAATTGCGCCCGATACACAGAAGAAGATGCCAGAATGATCTCAGTCATCTTTGGTGTCAAGTAAGGTGGTTAACTCTTCCAGTTTAGTTTGTAATTGGTTGTTTGGATCAATCTCAGGGGTGATTAACTGAGCGGCTTGACTCAAAAGGTCTTGGGCTTTAGCCCCATCCTTCGATTTAATGTAATAATCGACATTTCTGAGCATTTGTGCCACTGTTCGAGGCGAATTTTCAGTTAACAACTCTATGGCTATCTGCAAGCTTTTTTCTTTGTAGGCGGTTGCCTGGCTCAAATCTTTGTTATCAAAATACAAGTCAGCCAATGTGTTATAAGCAGTTATGACTCTTTCATTTTTCTCACTCCAGCCTTCACTGTTAGTTACTGTCTCTAACAAAGTGATCCCTGCAGAGTAGTCACCGAGTTTTTGATAAATTTTGGCCAAACTAAAGTGCCCGCCAACCGTCAAAGGATGATCCAAACCCAAGTCTTTAATCGCTACCTGCAGCATATCTTCACCCAACACCCTTGCCTCATCCAAGCGGCCAACATCACCATACAATCGAGCCAGTACTGTTTGCGAATAAATTGTGGATTTGTGCGCCTCACCCAACACCTCAGTTTGTTTCCTTAAAACTGGCTCAATAATTTGAATCGCTTCGTCGAAACGTTGTGTCATGTTCAATAATGCCGTTAAATTAGTTTTAACATCCCAAGACTCAGGGTGATCATCACCCAAAACCTGATCAAATAATTCAGATGCTTCCTTCATCCGTTCTAACGACAACTCTATTTCACCATTAACATAATAAATCACTGCCACCAAATTCATGGCTCTGGCCGTGGTTTCATGCTGCATCCCATTCACCTCAGTGGATAGTTCCAGCGCCATATTGGCAAAGTTCTTGGCTTCATTTATTTCACCGATAGATCGACTGGTACCTGCTCGGCTGATATAAGCTTGAATTAAAAATGGATGATTCTCGCCCAGTACTTTTTTGATGTTTTCAATCAACTGTTCGGAATGTTTAATGGCTTGCGGGTATTCACCAATGTCATTATAAAGTTCCACCAAATCATTTTGCATGGCCAGAATAATGGTGCTGGTAGGAGCCAACCGAGCTAAGCCATAGGATAATTGCTGCTCCAAGTAATCGGCCCCATCTTTTGATTCCGATTGTAGGTACATGATATTTGTTAACTGTCTTCCTGCGTCTAAATACCCTTTGGTGTTTTCATGTTCTAAAAACGCAGCTTGCGCTTGAATAGCTTGTTCTTCTGCTAATTCATATTCACCTTCATTGCTGGCCAACCTAGATTTCATCAATAATAATTCAGCTTGTTGGCTTATATCTATTCCCTCCATTTGTTCGATGGATTCAATCAGTACACGAGACTGATCAACATCTCCACTGGCGAACACCGTTTTAAGGGCGCCCATTTGTGCAGAAACAGCATCAGAATCTATAGACAAGGCTTCTGCAAAAGCTTCACTGGCTTGTTGATTCAAACCCAATTGAAACTGCGCTTGTCCCATGGCTGTTAATAATTCAACTTTGGTACTGAGGTCAGCAAATTCCCTGACTTTGATTTCAGCAAAGGATTGTGACAATAAATCTTTGGCCAATATGTTCTCACCCAAAGCATCATCTGGGTTGACAACTGAAAACACACCCAACATGAAATCTTTCACTTCTTTGGCCTTGGCTGATTCAGCTTGAGTTTTCTCAATTTGCCAACCCATCAAAACTATGCCAACCACAACCATCGCGATCAAAGTACTTAAGGCGGCAAATAAAGCACTTCTTCTTTTGGCAAATTTGCGTAACCTATACATCCATGAATCGGGTGTTGCCAGAACCGGCTTATCATCCAACCATGCTGTCAGGTCATCGGCAAACAAATCCATGTTGCGATACCTTTGTACGGGGTCTGTCTGTAAAGCTCGATTTAAAATATTGCGCAAATCCTTATCTTTGACTTTGTTTTTCAATACCTGCCAAATATGTGCCTCATCATCACTGCATGATTTCAACAATCGATCAGCAGGTAAAGGTAATTCCTCGATAATCAGCGCTAAACACACAACGGCCAAAGAAAACACATCCGTGGTCACTGAAATGTGACCTGAGTTTATTTGTTCAGGCGCAGCAAATGAAGGTGTCAAAGCCATGATGGTGGTCTTTTGCGGTGCATCTTCACGAGTCAGCAACTTGGCAATACCAAAATCAACCACTTTTAGAACACCTTGGCTATCAATCAGTAAATTAGAAGGTTTGATGTCCCGATGAACAATTAAATTGTTGTGCGCATAAGCAATCGCTTTAGCCGCTTCAACGATCCAGGAAATTTTTTGTTTCAAATTGGCTTGGTGTGACTGCGCATATTGGTCAATGTCTTGTGCATCACCAATCAACTCCATCACTATATAAGGTACGCCTTGTTCGCTGGTACCACCGTGATGCATATTGACAATGTTTGGGTGTGACAAACCTGACAGTACATCTTGTTCAATTGAAAATCGATTCAACAACAAAGGAGACAATCCACTGCGATTAAATAATTTAATGGCCACAGGTTTTTGTGTTTCGGCATCTGTTTTTTTGGCCTTATAAACTCTGGCCATACCACCAACACCTAATTCATCAAGCAACTCGTAACCATCAATAAGGTCACCCGTTTTAAACTCACTTGGAAGCAGTTCTTCCAATTGAAAATTGGCACTGACGTGTTGATTAAAGTATTGGCTGGGTTGATTGCCCGAACTGATTAACGTTAAGATGATGCTTTTTAATTCATCATCCAAATGATCCATTTGACTGAGCTGATTGAGTG
>JBPOFV010000056.1:0-10311 GCA_051252335.1 Marinicella sp.
GCCAATTCCACCATCTGCTGCGATTTCCTGCTGTCTTTCACGGTCTGTAATCAAAGGCTCATAAGCAGCGATTAACGCGCCAATTTCAGCATTTTGATAATAATCCAAGCCTTCATCTTTTTTTAAATTCCGCAGAATTCTTACTGCTCGGTAATTACGCCCCATCAGATGTTCTTTCCTTGCCATAGCTTCACCTGCACTCACTGGCTTAAGCGCATTGTAATAACCTATCGATAACAGGTCATAATAATGTGGGTTATTGGGGTTTGACAACACCAACTTTCGGGTGTTTTTAATGGCCTGATCTACCCAATCTAAGTCTTTAGATTGCAACATAATGCGGGCTGTGGTTTCTAACACAATGTCATTATCTGGGTATCTTTTCATCACATCATCAATTAATCCCTTGGTCTGTGATCGATCCATTTGGTTCATTACTTGGACTTGCAATAAGTCAATCAACATTTGTGTACTGGGATCGGCTTCAATAGTTTGCAGCACTTGCCATGATTGTTTAAAGTCATTGTTTTGAAAATGCATCAATGCCTTGCCATATAACAAAGCACCCCGGTTATTATCTGGATCACTTAAGGCACCAGTAAAATAGGCATCTAAATCTATGAATTCATCAGCTGTAAGCACTTTAACTCGTTGTTTAACATAGTCATACATCGCAGACTCATTGACGGCTTTTGCTGTGAATGCTTTCAAACGATTTCTTGCTTCAGTTACACGATTTACAGATAAAGGATGTGTGCGTAAATACTCAGGTAATTGATACCTAGGATCAACTCTGTTTTTTTGCATCAACTTAGCAAAAAAAGTTGCCATTCCTTCTGGGTCCAACCCAGCATCATATAAAGTATTGATGCCCACCCTGTCGGCCTCATACTCATGATAACGAGTAAAGTTTATGGCCAATTGTTGTTGAATGGCTGACATACTGGCTACGATAGCTACCGGTGCATCACCACTGTTAGATGTTTGCGCTGCAGCGACTGCAGCCAACATACCCAGTAAAATTGGAACTGTCGACTTTTGTTGTTTGGCCAACATTCTTGAAATATGCCGTTGGTTTACATGAGCAATCTCATGGGAAAGAACGCCGGCTAATTCGCTTTCGTTTTCAGTTTCTAAAAATAAACCCGAATAAACCACAATTAAACCACCTGGATATGCGGAAGCATTAATCACATTGGCTGGCACCATAAAAAAATCAAAAGGTTGTTGGGGTTTATTTGAAAATGAAGCCAGTTTATAACCTAAGTGATAAATATAAGATGCCACAATGGGGTCAGTCATCACAAAATTATATTGGTACATTTGTTGCTTGATGTCTTTGCGATAGCGTTGCTCATCATCAGCAGACAATACTTTATCGGCCGGATTTCCTAAGTCAGGCAATTTAAATTCTGCACTGGATAGTGTTTGACTAAAGAGCAGCAGAATTAAAGCAGGTTTGATTATTTTGTTCATGATCATATTGTATGATTTTGACCATAAATTATACGTAAAATTCCAGACATTTGTGGTGAATAGACAAAATAATGAGCTTGTTACAAAATTCCTCCTAATTAACCACATGCTGTGGTTAAAATAGAGCCATGAAGTTTTGTTTAATCATCAATGCCACAGATCAATGGAAAAAAAGTTTAGAACATGCTTTCTCAATGATCAAGACCATGGACAATGAAGGACATACAATCAATGCAGTCTTTTTTTATGGCCAAGCAGTTCAAATTATCAATGATCGCCAATTGATACAACAATGGCGCCAATTGCATTTAAATACCCACTGTCAACTGATGTTATGTAGCACCATGATTAAATCCAATAACCTAAATACTCAGGCACACCTCATCAAAGGATTTGATGTGGTCGGCATGGCCAGCTGGATTCAAGCCATGGAAGCTGCAGACAAGACTTTGGAGCTGTGTTAATGAAAGCTTTGTTTTACTTACCTGAAACCTTCTCTGATCAACAAACAGAAAATGCTTATTTATTGTGTTTGGCCATGCTGAATTTTGAACATCAGGTCCACGTGGTGTTCACAGCAAAAAGTTGGCAAACAATCAATGCCAATGATTTATTAAGAAAACAATGGCTGGCATTGAAACTCTATGGAGCCAAGGGGTTCTATCAATTATCAAGCTCACAGCATTCAGAACCTAGTCGTTCACATGAAGCTTTAACTCACTTAACTGAATCGGCCTTTGATGAATTGAAAAATGCCATGGATTTTCTGTCATGAAAACTTTACACCTGTATCATTGGCAAGACAATAACTCACTGAATCAGCACCTCCCCTTGCTTGGGCAAAAAGACAGCCTGGTAATCTATGGTATAGAAAACAGTGATGCTGTTGAGCGCATCAGTCAAAACTTAGCCGATTGTCCCAATAACTGGTATCTTGTAATTCATAACAATTGCCCCAATATGAGTGACAAACAAATCGACCATTCACAATGGCTAAAACTCATCACCCAACACCACAACACACTGGCATGGAAATAAGCGACCTCGAACTTGATGAAAATAACCATTTACTTGATCGCCAAGCATGGACTAAATCAGTGGCCACACTATTGGCCAAATCAGATGGCGTTCAATTAACCGATGACCATTGGGCATTAATAACTGCTGTACAAGACCTTTATGAAATTACGGGTGACACACCCCCCATGCGCCTACTCATTAAATTTCTTAAAACCACACTGGATAAACAAATAGATTCCAGACATTTATACCGCTTATACCCAGATGGGCCTGTCAGGCTTGCAAGCAGACATGCAGGCCTACCCAAACCCAAACATTGTATGTAAGAAAATGAAAACAATAACACTCTACAGCACGCTTATTTGTCCCTACTGCAATGCAGCCAAACAACTGTTAAAAAGTAAAGGACTGAAGTACACCGAAATCAGAGTTGATCAAGATCGACAACAACGACAAGTAATGATCCAAAAATCAGGACGAACCAGCGTGCCTCAAATTTTTATTGGGCAGCAACACATTGGCGGATTTGATGATTTATTTGCTTATAACAACGCTGGGCTTCTCGATAAAGCCTTAAACAACTAGACTCAGTCAGCGTTAGGCTCAGGCGCAATGATGGTTTTTGGCCATGATTCGATAATCGCATTCACCAGTGTTGCCAATGGAATGGCAAAAAACACACCCCAAAAGCCCCAAACACCTCCAAAGAATAAAACCGCAACTATGATGGCCACAGGATGCAAATTATTCACCTCAGAAAATAGCCAAGGAACCAACACATTACCATCTAACATTTGAATCACACCATATGAAATCATGACATAAGCAAATGGGCCGGTCCAACCGAATTGAACAAAGGCGACCAATGCAATGGGGATTGTTACTGCCACTGCACCAATAAAAGGAACCAGCACCGAGAAACCTGTTAAGGTTGCCAACAAAATTGCATAGTCTAAATCCAGAAAAACAAAAACGATATAACTGGTCAAACCAACCAATAAAATCTCAAACGCCTTACCTCTGACATAGTTGCCGATTTGAACATCCACTTGATGCCACACTGACAAAGTTAATTTTGAATCTTTGGGGATAAATTGTCTAAACCAAGCCACAATGACAGCTTTGTCTTTCAACAAGAAAAACACCAAAATAGGCATCACAACCAAGAACACCGCAATTGAAAAAACACTGAATACTGATGACACAGTTTTGCCTAAAATATTCTGACCCCATTTAGTCATTTCATTGGTCACACTGGCTATGACTGATTGAACTTGCGCAGGCTCAATCATGTTCGGATATTTATCGGGCAATGCTCTTAAGAAATCAAGCCCAGTGGATATATATGCAGGCATGGCCTGGGCCAATTGTGAAACCTGGCTGGTCAGTTTAGGCACCAACCAAATGATCAATACCAACATCAGGGCCATAAATATCAAAAACACCAGTCCTACAGCCAAAACCCGAGGGAACTTTAACTTTTCTAAACGCACAATCACGCTTTCTAATAAATAAGCCACCACAATACTGGTTAAAAAAGGTGCCAAAGCTTTACCAAAATAAATGATAAAGACAAAGCCCAGTATAAGGACCGAAATTAAGATAACAATTTGTGGATCTGAAAAGTTTCTTTTAAACCAACTTGAAATGACATTCATGAGTTAATTATATTCGCGAATGGTGCGGATGCCTATTAGAATTTATAACGGGTGGAAATTATTATGGATAAAAAAATGAGACTGATCTTAAAATCAGAATGTATAAAGCCAGGACAAAACAGCTTCAGCATGTTTACCTTTCAACTCATTACTGACGCTGCCAAAATCTGTACGACCAAAATTAAGTGGTTTAGGTGCATAGCTGGCATATAAGTCTAACTCACCACCTAGCAATGGTGTATTTAAGCCAACACGAACACTGTATGGAGCTGAAATAGCTTCCAAAATAGTGGTCAAATCGGCATCGGTAGCTGGTGGCTGTTGGCGACCAGAATATTCAATATTGATGATGGCACCATTATTAAATCTATGAGCCAAATTTACTGCATACACAGTTTGATCTGCCCATTGAAAATCTGGACTTTCAAAGTCATTCAAAAATGTTAAGAATATACTGGGATAAGAACGACTGACGAAGGCATTGATGTCACTGTAATAATTATGTGTGGCTTTGAATGTAACTGAATCTTTGCTTGTTAAATCAAAACCCAATGCCACATTGAGCTGTTCAGGGATATCAAAATCAGCAGGATCAGCTTGCACACCTAATAATCTACTGAATCCATCCATATCAATTTTTGATTGATATTTTGCATCAACCGTAAATCGATCAAACAACTTTTGTGACACCCCTAAATTCAATCCCAAACCATTACTGGTTTCTGTATAACTGACTGAATATAAATCCAACTGATCAAAGCCATTGATCTCAGAGGCTAAGAAATTAATGTCAGAATAATTCTGTTGTGCAAATACAACAGCCAAACTCAATTCAGATTTGTCATTAACTCGGTAGGCGATACCCGGTGCAAAAATACTGCGATTGAAAGAATCATTATCAGTCAACAATAACTGATCAAATTGAAATACAGAATCTTGAAAATTAACAGGCTGTAAACGAGATTGATCATAGTCAAAAGTAAAGAAATATGACTTCCCGTCTGTTAACTGGCTGATCTCATTGAATCGTTTGGCATTAAAATATAATTTCGCACCCTGTAGACTTAATGCATCGGCGAATTGATCAACATGGGAAAATTGTAGATTAGAGTAAAAATTTGGATAAATTCGATTGGCAATATTATCACGCCAATGACCTAACTCCATTTTGCCATCAAATCGATGGTTCATTTGGGTGTTTTGTACTGGAAAAACAGCTGTATTTATCGAAAACAGACCAGCAGCATTGGTGACATTTGCTGCCATCAATTGTAGAACCATCATTATTGTGGTGAATTGAGTGAGTTTTCTTAACATTTATCTAATATTTCGCCTTGTCCGCAATCATGGCAAAAAAACAACATAATGTCAATTTTTGTCTCCAAAATCGTGAAAAAAATCACAAAATTTAATGATTTTGTTGCAAAAACACAACAGAGCCCCTTTTTATAGCCGTGAAATGACAGCATCAGTGAATTCCGCAGTCTTTGCAGAACCACCCAAATCTCCTGTTAATCTATCATTTGCCAACAAGGTTTCTTTGATCGCTGTTCTGATCTTTTGGGCTTCGTCTACATACCCCAAATGCTCTACCATCAACGCAGCAGCTAAGATCAAGGCGGTGGGGTTTGCAATTTTCTTCCCAGCAATGTCTGGAGCAGACCCATGTACGGCTTCAAACATTGCTACATGTTGTCCGATGTTAGCACCAGGCGCCATACCTAAACCACCCACCAATCCAGCACAAAGATCCGAAATAATGTCTCCAAATAAATTAGTTGTAACAATAACGTCAAATTGACTAGGGTTCATCACCAACTGCATACAAGTGTTGTCAACGATTAATGTATTGAACTCAATGTTTGGATATTCTTTGGCCATTTCTTGCGCCACTTCCAGAAACAACCCAGATGTTGTTTTCATGATATTGGCTTTGTGAACTGCTGTTACTTTTTTCCGTCCTGCTTTTTGAGCTATTTCAAATGCATAACGAACAATATTCTCTGAAGCCTCTCGAGTCACCACTATTTTCGATTCTGCTACAGTCCGATCTTCATTGATTGTTTGCCCATCACTTAAATAGGCACCTTCAGTATTTTCCCTGATGGTTAAAATATCAATGTTCTCATACCTGGCTCGGGTACCTTCAAAAGTGATCACAGGTCTGACATTAGCATACAGATCAAAATGCCTACGCAAAGCAACATTGATCGAACTGAATCCTTTACCTACGGGAGTTGTTAACGGTCCTTTGAGGCAGGTTTTATTCTCTGCAATGGCATCTAATGTATCTTGAGGCAATAATTCACCGCACTTTTCCAATGCAGCCAAACCAGCTTCTTTGTAGGTATATGCAAAATCCAAATCCAGTTCATCCAGCACCCTCAATGTGGCATCCATGATTTCCGGACCTATACCATCACCTTTGATGATTGTTATTTTTTGACTCATGACTATTCCTTAATATTGTATTTATGATAATTGATCACTTATTTCTGTGGCTAATTATAACTGATTGCGCTTTATAAATCTTTGACTGCAGTCAAAACTTCATCCACATGGCCAGGCACTTTTACTTGACGCCAAGATAACAAAACCTCACCGGCTGCATCCACCACAAATGTACTGCGCTCAATGCCCATAAAAGTTTTGCCATACATTTTTTTCTCTTTGATTACGGCCATGGCCGTGCACAATACTTCATCAATATCTGCCACCAACTCAAAGGGCATAGAAAACTTTTTCTTGAAGTTTTGTTGTTTCTTTAAACCATCCATAGAAACGCCCAATACTTCACATCCCAAGGCTTTGAAGGCTTCATATTGCTTGCTGAAATCTTGGCTTTCTACACTACAACCAGGTGTGTTTGCCCGTGGATAAAAATACAACACAGCTTTGTCTTTAATCCAATCTGATAAAGAGATCAACTTACCATCGGTCAGTTGAACTTCCTGCTGCCACGTTTTATTATCAATTTTAACCATTGTTTAATACACCTGAATAAAAAAAAGCATATAATTATGCGCTTTTGCAGATTATATACAAGTCTAAATGAGGCAAATTCAAGCCAAAGATCTGACTGGTAGCATGGTGGCATTAGTCACACCCATGCACAGTGATGGCAGCATTAACTATAAACAATGGAAACAATTGATTAATTGGCATATCGATTGTGGCACCACTGCGTTGGTAGTGGCAGGCACCACCGGTGAATCCGCCTTACTGGAAGCGTCTGAGATTGCTGAACTCATAAGTAGTGCAGTGAGTTTATGCCAAAACAGCAACACCATGGTTATTGTTGGCACTGGAGCCATTGACCCAAACAAGGTCATTGCAGCCAATGCATCAGCACAACGTTTGGGTGCAGATGCTGTGCTGGTGGTTACACCATATTATTTAACCTTAACCCAAGCAGCACTGATCACTCATTTTACTGACATCGCAAATCAAACTGATTTACCAATTATCCTGTATAATGTGCCGTCACGAACCGGCTGTGACCTCAATGCCAAGTCTACAGCTATATTATCGAAAGTGAAAAACATCATTGGAATCAAGGAAGCAAAAGCAGACATGCAGCGTATTGAACAACTGGTAAAGATTAACAATTTTGCAGTTCTGTCTGGCGATGATCACACTTTTGTTAAAGCGATGACATTAGGCGCACATGGTGTAATCAGTGTTGCTGCCAATGTCAGGCCTCAGGCCATTAAGAACATGACTGTTAATCTACAACTTGGCAGCATCACTGAAGCTGAACAACAAAACACAAAACTGGTGACACTGTATGATTTATTGTTCCATGAACCCAACCCTTGCCCGGCCAAGGCCCTCATGCACGCCGCAAATATGATTGATAATGGCATCAGAAAGCCATTGTTACTTACAACAATAACAACCACAGTTTTAAACAAACACTTAAAACCCATCCGTCAGGAGTTTAACCAAACATGAAACCATTGTTGAAAACAATTACCGTCATCGGGCTATGCCTTACACTGATCAACTGTAAACGCATCGTAAAAGAAGAGCCTTATCTGACAGCCCAAAGCAACCCTGAACTGGCTGCTATAGAAGGTAAAGATTTACCTCGCACCAGTAACAGTTTGAAAATACCCGAAGTGGCTGCGACAGGATCCAATGTGGCACCCGATTCAAAACCCCCAGAAATGGCATTTGCTCGTCGACGCAGTAGCGACGAAAACGTTGTTATCATCGAATCTGGCGGCATGCCCACCATGGAAATATTTAATGATCAAGACGCATGGGATTTGATGGTAGATGACCATGGATACAATTGGCAATTATTGGATGAAGACCCTGAAAACTGTCAGGCCACCTTTAGATTCTATGACCCCATAACTGAAGAAGTTGAAAAGAAAAACTTTATTAAAAGGTTATTCACTTTAAACAGCAGTTATATCGACCGTTCAGGCGAATACATTCTTACCTGCCTCAGACTGCCACAAAAACAACAAATTTGGTTACAAACCATAGACTTTGAGGCACCATCTTCTTATGTAGTAGATGATATGTTTACGCATATTTTTGATGCTGCAACAGCAGATATCGAAACTGAATGACACTTATTCACTGCAACAAAAAAGGCGCATTGAGCGCCTTTTTTTATTTCTAATTCTTTACTTGTTAATCCTTTCCAGTATCCAATAAATGGGCCTTTTCCTTTACTTGCGCCCAGTCATCAGCATCTTCAGGTGCATCAATCATGGCAGTAATGACTGGCCAAACTTCTGACAAATCTTTATTGATTTCAATAAATTTCTCTTGTCCTTCAGGTAAATCATCTTCAGGATATATGGCTTCAATCGGACACTCAGGTTCGCACAATGTACAATCAATACATTCTTCAGGGTCAATCACTAAAAAATTGGGCCCTTCGTGAAAACAGTCCACTGGACATACCTCCACACAATCGGTGTATTTACACTTAATGCAGGCCTCAGTTACCACAAAAGTCATTCAATTGCTCCTTGATTTGATATAATGGCCAATTATACAACATGCCGATAAATCGCAGTCAAGAATCTTGCTAAACCAAAACCTCATAACATACCAAAAATCAGAACATCGATTACCCAGTGGCGAAATCAGTCATGCAACCAAAAAAATCATTGATAAACTGGTTAAGCATGGTTTCGAAGCTTATTTAGTTGGTGGCGCTGTGCGTGACTTATTGCTTGGCTTGCACCCCAAAGATTTCGACATAGCAACCGACGCCACACCTGAAGACATCAAACAAATTTTCAAAGGCAAGTGCCGCATCATCGGCCGGCGTTTTAGATTGGCCCATGTTTACATGGGTAACAGCATCTATGAAGTGGCCACTTTCAGGGGCAGTGACGCCGGAGATCGAGTCATGAAAAAAGGCCAAATCATCCGAGACAATGTATTTGGCACGGTAGACCAAGATGCGATTCGCCGAGATTTCACCTGTAATGCATTGTATTATGACATTCACGAAGAAACTATTTTAGACTTTGCAGCAGGGGTTCATGATTTAAAAAAGGGCGAACTGAAACTTATTGGCAATCCCAATAAACGCTTTATTGAAGATCCGGTTAGAATGCTAAGAGCTGTGCGATTTCATGCCAAACTTGGCTTGTCACTTACGGCAGAAATGAAACAAGACATCATTAATAACAGACAACATTTAAGCAATGTACCTACCGCGCGATTGTTTGATGAAGCCATCAAGATGTTTCACTGTGGCAACATGGAAATAGCATACTACTCTTTGGTTGAATTAAAATTATTTGAGATACTGTTTCCTGCTGCTGCCAAAATTGCTGCGAAAGAAGATCAGTGGAATCAATTTTTAATTCAAGCATTCAGAAACACCGACCATCGTTTAAAAAATGGCCAATCAGTGACTCCCGTATTTTTAAGTGCATGTGTTATGTGGTTGGAGTTTCTGCCGGCTTACCATCAATTTCTTACCTCGGGTAAAAATTCACACGATGCTTTGCATGAAGCCACTACACTGGTCATGATAAACCAAAGAGATAATTTAATGATCCCCAAAGCCATTCAGAATGGCATCAGACAAATGTGGATGCTGCAATTACGCTTCAAAAAAATGTTTGGAAAAGGTGTCTACAGTACCTTGCATCACCCACGATTTAGAGCCGGCTATGAC
>JBPOFV010000057.1:0-10185 GCA_051252335.1 Marinicella sp.
CACCAGCACAAATACCATATTCATCATTTCACCTATTTCACAGCAACCTGCGAGAATTTAACACCACCAATAAAGAACTCAATGACATACCAATGGCTGCCATCCAAGGCGCCAACAACCCCATCAATGCAATGGGTGTGACACTGAGATTATATACCAATGACCAGATTAGATTCTGTTTGATGATGGTATGGCTCTTGGCTGATACATTGATGGCTTGTTGGATGGGTGCTAAGGACTTGCCCAAGATTATCATGTCTGAAGCTGAGTGCGCTAAATAGGCACCTTGTTTTAAACTGATAGAAACATCTGCTTGAGATAACACGGGTGCATCATTGACGCCATCGCCAACCATAACGCAGGCCTGTCCCATCTTTTGTTGTTTGGCAATATGATTGATTTTATCTTCAGCACTCAGGCCGCCATAGCAGGTATCAATGGCTAATTTTTGGCCCCAGGATTTAACGGTAGCTGGCTGGTCGCCACTGATGACCGTTATGTGCTTTGCTTGTGTTGTTAATGATTTGAGTAAGTTTAACGCACCTGTTCTGATCGGTACTTGTAACTCATAAATCGCCATCAACTGTTGTTCGCAGGCCAAATATACTTGGGTTAATGTTGGGTTACTGTTGAATGGAGGGATGGTGATGCCATGTGAAATGAGCCAGTCAGCACTGCCCATATACCATTGTTTCGAACCGGTGCTGTCGGACAGTGCTCCTTGGACCCCTCGACCAGGCACTTCTTTGGCATGCGAAAATTCTTGTGGTTGGTGGTGCTGAAAAGCAGAGGCAATGGGGTGATTACTGATTTGTTGCAACCCAGCAGCAATTGCGCTCAGTTCTAGATCACTGTGGGGTGAGAGCTTGTGTACTGTTTTTACTGACAAGGTGTCTTCAGATAAGGTGCCAGTTTTATCAAAATACCAGGATTTGATTTTACTCAATTGGGTGATGGCTTCGGTGTTGTTAACCAGCACACCTTGTTTTAATAAATGTACCCCAGCCGCAGTCAGTGCCGTTGGAGTAGCTAAAGACAAAGCGCAAGGACAAGTGGCGATCAACACCGAGAGCAAGGCCGTCATTAAAACATCGTGTTGTTCAAAGCCATACCAAATGATTGTTCCCAAGGCCAATAACAAAACCACAGCAACAAAATAACTGGCAATTTGATCAACCATTTGTAAACTGGCCGGTTTTTTGCTTTGTGCCAGTTCCATTAAATCGGCTAATTTTGCAAGAAAACTGTCTTGGTTGTTGGCGGTAGTGAGGACGGTCATTTCACCATCACTCAAGCGTGAGCCAGCATAAACAAGGTCGCCTAATTGTTTGTCAACCAACTTAGATTCACCGGTTAAAATCGCTTCATTCACTTGTCCCGTTCCCTGTTCGACCTGCCCATCACAAGGTAATACTTCACCTGCCTTAATGCGTATACGGTCTCCTTTGATAATTTGATTGAGGGGGACGGTTTCAGTATTCAGGCGGTTGTCAGTAAACCGTTCAGCACTGACCGGAACCAAGGCAAATAAAGATTCTCGAACATTCATACCTTGGTGACGGACTTGTGACTCAACATAGCGACCCAACAACAAGAAAAATATAAACATAGACATTGAGTCAAAATACACATGTCCTTGTTGCTTGAAACTGAAGTACAAACTAACAAAGTAGGCCAAACTGATAGACAGTGCAACGGGGACATCCATGCCAAGGTGTTTATTCTTGATATCACGTATGGCGTTTTGGATAAAACTAAGTCCAGAGTAAAAATACACCAATGTAGCGATTATTAAACTGATCATTAAAAAGAACCGATGTATATGAGGCGCTACAGTTAATGATTCAGGAGAATATAAAGGTACGGCTAGTGTCATGATAAACATCATGCCAAAACCAGCCACTGCAATTTTTTTCAGCTGTTGTTTTTTGTTGCTATGATCAGCGTCATCGGCGGCGTTTTGTTGTAATGGTTTATAGCCCAGTTTTTGAATTTGATTGAACACAGAACTGAGTTTAATTTGATCCACATAGAATTCGACTTGAATGTTTTGTGTAACGGTGTTGATTCGCACATCTTGAACACCCGATTGGTTGAGGAGCACTTTTTGAATCAGCCAGCCACAAGCACTGCAATACATGCCTTCAATTTTGATGGTAACTTGTTGGGAGCCATCCGGGTTAGTACGGCTTAATTGGTCTGATATTTCAGGGGCATCTAAATGTTGCCATTGATCAATTGGAGGTGGGTGATCAACTTGTTCAGCAGGTAATTGGTCTTGGCGATATTGGTAGAAGACTTGGTGGTCATTGGCGCATAAAAAAGTGGCCACAGCCTGACAACCTATACAGCACATTGGTTGTTCTACATGGTCAATGGTGGCAGTTAATTTACAGCCTTTCGGAATGGGTTCGCCACAATGAAAACAAGCCGTCATTTAATTCGTCCTGTACAAAGCAAATATCCCTGATGTAAATGTTTAAAATCCACCTGATACCTCTTTGATTTCTGGTCAATAGATTGCCATGAATTTCTTTTGCAGGCTCATTCAGTCTTTTCCGATTTGAAATTTATTCTGTTTGACGATTACTTGGGGTGCATTTTGGTGTGCAATATAGACTGTATACAAGCCCGCAATAACTGCACTGGCTGGTAATGAAATCATAAACCAAACCCAAGGGTATTTATACCAAGGCAGGTTTTTGAATGATTTTCCTTTTGGTTGGTTGTTCATTTGTCGTATCCAAAATATTTAACTTTTTCTGCGGCAGCATCGTTATTGGCTTGGTCATTGCCAGCTGTGTTTATGGCAGTCACTTTAACTTCAATGGTGTGAATTTTCTTGTTAGCTAATTTTTTATCAGCTTGAATTTTAATAGGGACCATGACCAATTGACCTGGCTCAGCTTCTATCATGGTTTCATTCAAACCCAGCACAACATTTAAATCCTCAATACCGCTGGCGCTTACTTGATATTTGACCGTGGTTGTACCTTTATTCATTACTTTTAAAGTGTACACGTTTTCAATGGTGTTGGCATCCACAATGCGATAAAAACTGTTGCGATCATGAATCACGTTCATATCGATAGAACTGCGATTGACCAGTGCAATTCCAAATGAAGCGACCAGCGTCATTAATATAAAGAAGTAAATGATGGTCCTTGGACGTAATATATGAGTGGGTTTACCTTGCAGCGCATTTTCTGTGGTGTATTTTATCAACCCTTTAGGCATTCCACTTTTTTCCATCACCTCATCACAGGCATCGATACAGGCAGCACAAGCAATACATTCATACTGTAAACCATCTCGAATATCGATTCCCGTAGGGCAGACTTGCACACACAGGGTACAGTCTATGCAATCACCAGGTGCTTCAGATTCACGGCGTTTTTTACCGCGCATTCTCGGTTCACCACGTTGTTCATCATAAGAAATAATTAAAGTTTCTTTATCAAACATGGCACTTTGAAAACGGGCGTATGGGCACATGTATAAGCAGACTTGTTCGCGCAAGAACCCAGCATTACCATAAGTCGCAAATGAGTAGAAGAACAGCCAAAACATTTCCCAAGGGCCTAAGGTCCATTGCCAAACATGCATGGCCAATTCTTTGATTGGAGTGAAAAACCCAACAAAAGTAAAACCGGTCCATAAGGCAAATGTAATCCATAAAAATTGTTTGCTGAATTTGCGCAACACTTTTTCAGCAGACCAGGGTGCTTTGTCCAGCTTCATGCGTTTGTTGCGATTGCCTTCGGTCAGTTGCTCCAACCAAATAAAAACTTCAGTCCAAACGGTTTGTGGACAAGCAAAGCCACACCAAAGTCGGCCTGCCAAGGCGGTAAAGAAAAACAGGGCAAAAGCGGCAATAATCAACATCAAAGCCAAAAAGATGAAATCTTGAGGCCACAGTGTGATGCCGAAAATATGAAATCGTCGTTGTGGAAGATCAAACAGAATGGCTTGTTCGCCAGCCCAAGTTATCCAAGGCAAGAGATAGAACAAACCGAGCAACACCAAAACCGCTAATTTTCGTTTGAATTGAAACCGTCCTTTGACCTCACGTGGATAAACTTTCTCGTGGGCTTTGTATAAGCTCAATTCTACTGGCTTGGTATCTTGATTAGACATGGCTGTGGATTAAGCGTTGGGGTTGCGTTTGGCTAAGCGGGTTCTGGGCAAGGCCAGTACCAAACCACTGAACAAAGCAGCTGAAAAGGTAAAAGCCCAGAAAAAAACAAAACCCAAAGCATAGCCTTGCCAATGAGTGATATCAACGCCAAAACTTGACAGTTGTCCTAAATAGATAGGGTCAAACAGGGCAAAAAACACCATTGATTGAACTGCCGCAGTAAAAAATGAAACCCACAGCACGGTGGCCATACGCCGCCAAAATATGCGTTTTATTTGGCGGTCATTAAAACCTTGGTTTTTTACTATGGGTTCAGTTGTCATAAATTAATACAAAGTTTTGTCAAAAGTTATTGATTGCTCAGAGAGTACACATATGCTGCGACCAACTTGATGCGGTTTTCGTCCAAGATATCTTTTTGTGCTGGCATGTTGCCGCTGAATCCTTCATACAAACCAGTTTCTATGATTTCATGCGAACCATATAACCATATATTATCAGTCAAATTGGGTGCACCAAACATATCTTGTCCTGTGCCATCTGGGCCATGACATGCAGCACAGAACATGCCGAATTTAGCTTCACCTTCGGAAGCCAAAGCGGCATCATGATCTATGCCTGATAAACTTCTGACATAAGCGGCTACTTGCTTGGTACCGTCTTCTCCTAAGGCTGGTGCAAATGCAGGCATCACTCCCATACGTCCATTGGTTAAGGTGGTCACGATGTCACTGTGCTCACCGCCCCAGTTCCAGTCATTATCAGTTAAATTAGGAAAGCCTACGGTACCTTGAGCATCGGATGCATGGCATTGTGCACACTTGTTGGCAAAAATGCGTTGTCCTATTAACATTGCTTGTTCATCTTTGATCAACTCATCGATGGGTTTGTTAATAAACCCAGCAAACGATTTATTGCGGGCATCTGTTACCGCTGCATAGTTGGCTTCAAAACGATTAACGGCGGTCCATTCTTTGCTGCCTTTGTAATTGCCTAAACCTGGGTAGAGATATAAATAACCGACCCCAAAGACAATGGTGATAACAAATAGCCACAACCACCAACGGGGCATGGGATTATCTAGTTCACGTATATCTTCATCCCAAACATGTCCAGTGGTGTTGTCGGCCTGTTTGTCCATTTTTTTCTTTGAAGTAGAAAATAACAGCCACAAATAAGCCACCAGATGTAAAACCACTACAGTTATGACTGTCCAATGCCAAAAATTACTCATGAGAATTCTCCTCAGTCTGGTTTTCCGAATGGCTGTTCATTTGATTGTCCTCTTGCAAAGCTGTTTGCGACAACTCTTCAAAAGTAGATTTATTGTGCTTGCTCCAAGCCCAGGCGACGATGCCTAAAAACATCACCAACATAATAGCCGTATAAATTCCGCTGATCATAATGGTCTCCTTATTGATAACTCTTAGGCATGGCAGTGCCTAAATCTTGTAAATAGGCTACCAACGCATCCAGCTGAGTTTTGTCAGTTAAACTGGCGGCGGCATTAGCGATTTCATCATCCGAATAGGGATGGCCTAACATTTTCAACACCTTCATACTGGCAACGGTTTCCTCAGCGTCAATAGGGTTTTCAGCTAACCAAGGATAGCTTGGCATGTTTGAAGTGGGAACCAGTGCGCGGGGATCTATTAAGTGAATTTCATGCCACTCATTGGAGTAACGTCCACCCACGCGTGCCAAATCAGGCCCCGTGCGCTTTGAACCCCATTGATGGGGTCGATCATAGACCGATTCACCAGCCAAAGAATAATGACCATAGCGCAGGGTTTCATCGACAAAGGGTCTGATTTGTTGGGAATGGCAGTTGTAACAACCTTCAGCCACATAGATGTTTTGACCGGCCAATTCCAATGCGTTACGAGGTTCCAAACCTGGGGTTGGTTCCACAACACTGGCCTGTGACATCAAGGGTACAATTTCAATAATTCCTGAGAAACTGATGACAATAGCCACTAAAACACCCATCAAACCAACGTTTTTTTCTATTTTTTCATGTTTGCTCATGCGTTTACTCCTGCAGCTTGATTCTCTGCATTGGTCATTTCTTTAGGTAAATCTCCTTTAATGGTTTTCCAAGTGTTATAGGCTTGAATGAATGCACCGACTAAGAATAATAGGCCACCGATTAAGCGAATGACATAATAGGGATAGGTGGCTTCAATACTCTCTACATGACTGTAAACCAGAGAACCATTGGCATCCACTTCACGCCACATCAAACCTTGCATCACGCCTGCAATCCACATAGAAGCTATATACAGCACAATACCTAAGGTGGCTATCCAGAAATGGACATTGATCAAATGCGTGCTGTACATACCGCTTCGGCCCCATAACCTGGGTATCAAAGAATACAGAGAGGCCATGGTCATCAAAGCCACCCAACCTAAGGCGCCAGAGTGTACATGTCCAATACCCCAGTCGGTATAATGTGACAAGGCGTTGACGGTTTTGATTGACATCATTGGACCTTCAAAAGTACTCATACCATAAAACGATAAGGCCACAATCATCATTTTTATGATGGGATCTGAGCGTAATTTATCCCAGGCACCGGATAAGGTCATCATACCGTTGATCATGCCACCCCAAGAAGGTGCCAATAGAATCAATGAAAATACCATGCCCAGTGATTGGGCCCAATCAGGTAACGAGGTGTACTGTAAGTGATGCGGGCCGGCCCACATATAAGTAGAAACCAAAGCCCAGAAATGTACGATAGACAAACGATAAGAATAAACCGGACGGCCTGCTTGCTTAGGTACGAAGTAATACATCATACCCAAAAAGCCAGCGGTGAGGAAAAAGCCCACGGCATTGTGTCCATACCACCATTGAACCAAGGCATCAACTGCACCAGAATACACGGGGTACGATAAATGCCAGTTAACAGGAATGGCTAGGTTATTGACAATATGTAGGACCGCAATGGTGATGATAAAAGCGGCATAAAACCAATTGGCTACATAAATATGTTTAACTGTACGGGTTGCGATGGTGCCAAAATAGACTATGGCATAGAGCACCCAGACCACAGTCAGTAACACATCTAAGGGCCAGATCAATTCAGCATATTCTTTACTTTGGGTGAAGCCAAAAGGCAAAGTCAATACGGCACCAACGATGACCAATTGATAGCCCCAGAACACCAAACTGGCTAAACTGTTTGAATAAAGTTTAACTTGGCACGTTCTTTGAGCCACATATAATGATGTTCCCAGTAAGGCATTTCCGCCAAAGGCAAAAATCACTGCATTGGTGTGCAACGGCCTGATGCGGCTGTATGTCAGCCATGGAATATCAAAATTTAAAGCGGGCCATGTCAGTTGTGCTGCGATCAGTACGCCGACTAACATACCCACTATTCCCCAAAAAATCGTTGCAATGGTGAATTGCTTGACTACCTTATCGTTAAAATCAATCATATTTTCAATGCTTAGTTGCCCATTTTGTGATTGCCTTGAATTATAATGAATGCTTGAGAAGCCCAAGATTGACTAATGTCAAGATTCGGACGTTTTAATATAAAAATCTAAATATCTATGTTTAATTCAACGCTAAGAACACCCACCAATAAAACAAGCAATTGTGGAGATTGTGAACTCTGTACTCAAATGGTCGATAATCGCAGGGTGCGGATACAATCTAAAGAAATTGATGCCATTGAAACCATCATAGATTCACACATATTGATTGAAAAAAACCAAACTGTCTTCGAAGCTGGCGCCACTTTTCAGAATTTATTTACCGTTCATTCTGGTATGTTTAAGTCTGTATATTTGACCCAACAAGGTGATGAGCGCATAGTTGATTTATTCATACCAGGCCAGGTTATGGGTTTTGATGGTATTCATCAGGGTAAATACAAAACCACGGTAAAAGCAGTGAGTTCTGGCTCTTATTGTGTGATCCCATTTTACCCGTTACAAGAATTGGCCATGAAGCACAGAGACATCCAAAACAGGGTGATGAAAATGATGAGTGAAAAAATCATTCAATATGAAATCACCCACAGTGAATACAATGCCAAACAAAAACTGGTTAGTTTTGTTAAGGACGTGTCTGATTTATATTTTTCGCGAGGCTTTTCTGCCAGTCAATTTCCCTTTCAAGTGTCACAACGAGATTTAGCTAACTACCTGGGATTGGCCGAAGAGACGCTCAGTAGAACATTTACTAAGTTGAAAAAAAATGAAATAGTATCTTTGGCAGAGCATCAAATTACGATCATCGATATGAAAGCTTTTTTACAAATTCTTGAATAAAATAATCCAATGAAACAATCTCAGGATTGAATTTAATAGATGTTGCCCCAATATAGGCCAACAAATAACAAACGACCTTTTGACCAAGGTTATTACGGAGAATATACATGAGCGAAAACATAATCAAGGCCACTGATGCCACATTTGAAGAAATCACCAATTCTGAAGTGCCTGTGTTGGTAGATTATTGGGCAGAATGGTGTGGACCTTGTCGCATGATTGCACCCATTTTAGAAGAAGTTGCTGATGAACTTGATGGTAAAGTAAAAGTTGCCAAGCTTAACATTGAAGATAACAAGGAAACAGCGGTGAAAATGGCCATTCGAGGAATTCCAACTCTGATGGTATTTAAAAATGGTGAAGTCATTGATCAGCATGTAGGTGCAGTATCTAAAGGTCAATTGCTAGACTTTTTAAATAAACACACGGCATAACCCAAGAAAAACGCCTGAATTTCAGTCTATTCAGGCGTTTTTTTATTTTCAGACTGGACACGTACAAACTATCATGTTAGTTTATACAGCATCAATTCCGGCAATCCTTTTGTCGAAAGTATTCATCCTTAAAATCAGAACTGTTTACAACCTTGGAATATAAAGTTGTGCATTTAAATAAGGGCATTTTTTAACGTTAACCACTCAACAACCATCAAACAGGCATTCTGCCTTATAAACAACACATATGAACCTCTCTGAACTCAAACAAATGTCAACCACCAAGTTGACTGAAATTGCTAAAAAAACCGGTGTAGAAACTCGGTCTCGCGTCCACAAACAACAAATGATTTTTTCCATTCTAAAGAAACACGCCAAAAAGGGCGAAGACATCTTTGGTGATGGTGTTTTAGAGGTCCTGCCTGATGGCTTTGGATTTTTAAGAGCTCCAGAAGGTTCTTATCAAGCGGGTCCAGACGACATTTATGTTTCACCGAGCCAAATCAGGCGATTTGGTTTACGAACGGGAGACACCATAGTTGGCAAAATTAGGCCGCCTAAAGATTCCGAACGTTATTTTGCTTTGTTACAAGTTAATTCAATCAATTATGAGCCACCTGAAAACACCAAAGGTAAGATCATATTTGAAAATTTGACACCCTTGTTTGCCACTGAACAATTGAAAATGGAACGTGGAGATGGTTCTAGAGAAGATTTAACCACTCGAATTATTGATTTAGTTTCACCTATAGGCAAAGGACAACGTGGTTTAATCGTGTCTCCGCCTAAAGCTGGTAAAACCATGATTTTGCAAAACATTGCCACTTCTATTGCGTTGAATAATCCAGAGGCGAAATTATTTGTGCTGTTGATTGATGAGAGACCAGAAGAAGTTACAGACATGCAACGCACGGTTAAAGGCGAAGTGATTGCTTCGACATTTGATGAGCCAGCCACACGACACGTACAAGTGGCTGATATGGTTATTGAACGTGCTAAACGACTGGTTGAGCATAAACAAGACGTGATTATTCTGCTTGATTCGATCACTCGATTGGCTCGAGCTTACAACACGGTGACTCCTGCCTCTGGAAAAATTCTGACCGGTGGTGTGGATGCGAACGCTTTACACCGCCCGAAAAAATTCTTTGGAGCTGCCAGAAATGTAGAAGAAGGGGGCAGTTTAACTATTATTGCCACTGGTTTGGTTGAAACAGGTTCGAAAATGGATGAAGTGATTTTTGAAGAGTTTAAAGGAACAGGTAATATGGAAGTACACTTGGACCGAAGAGCGGCTGAAAAACGTATTTGGCCTGCATTGAAC
>JBPOFV010000058.1:0-9848 GCA_051252335.1 Marinicella sp.
GTGATCAAATAACCATTCAAGCCGTTAAACGTGTCACTGTTAAACGGATTTGGGAATCCATTTTCATCATCATTACCAAAAATGACATAAACAGCACCTGCAGAACTTACTCCACCAGGAGAAGCGCGGTTATTGCCTATGACCAAATCATCTATGCCATCACCATTCAAGTCACCACCAAAACTGACAGCAGTTGCAAAGCCTTCAAAATCAACGATTCCGTTCAGTACAAACCCATTACTGCCATCAACTGTATTTAAATTAAAGGGATGAGGCAGGACTGAATCGGATCCAAACAAGACATAACTACTGCCTGCATTGTACAGTCCATTCGGGTCGGCATAACTTGATGCTATAACTAAATCATCAAAACCGTCACCATTGATATCACCAGCTGAGTTGACTGTGAGTCCGGCATAATCAGTTGCATTGATACCATTAATCGCGATGCCATTGCTGCCATCTATGGATGCAAGGTCAAAAGTTGCAGGCATAGCCCCACCTACACCAAAGATCAGATAAGAAGTTCCTGCCTGATTGATGGCATTGGGGCTTGTACCTGGTGAACTAACAATTAAGTCATCTAAACCATCGCCATTAAAATCACCAGCAGAACTGACTGATAAACCTGAATAATCACCTTGGGATATGCCATTGATAACAAAACCGTTATTTCCATTCAATGAACTGAGATCCAACACTGGATCAAATTGAGCTTGTATGGGTTCGGCATTTAAGCCTAGAACCATAGCAATTGAAACGACAACTTGTTTCCGCTTAAGTGACATTTGATTTTTCTTGAGTAATTTTTACTATAATAACTATAGAACCAGTTAATTAAAAATACCAGAAAAATGTCAGCCCTGAGAAGAAATAAGCCTTCCTTGGCTCAATGATGAATCAATTATTTTTTTGCAACAATTGCAAAATACTGGAAAAATCTTTGCCACCTGCACCTGCTGCTTGATGAATTTGATACAACTGAGTGGCCATAGCACCTAAAGGTGTGGCACTATTAGATTTAGCTGCTAATTCTTGTGACAAACCCAAATCCTTCCTCATCAGATCCACCATAAATCCACCTTGATAATCTTTACTGGCTGGCACATTTGGCATGACACCAGGGTATGGGTTATAAACTTGTAGTGACCAATTGTTACCAGAACTGGCTTTCATGATTTCGGACATAACTGCAGGATCAAGGCCTTGCTGGGCACCCATATTCAAAGCTTCAGCCGTTCCCACCATATGAATGGCCAACAACATGTTATTACAGATTTTAGCCACTTGACCAGCTCCAGATGCACCGGCATGAAAAATATGTCGGCCCATGGCGCTGAGTACAGATTTAGCTGCTTCAAAATGAGCAGGTTCGCCACCACAAATAAAAGTCAATGTACCCGCTTCTGCAGCTGCCGTACCGCCTGAGACAGGTGCATCAATCATGGCTATGCCTTTTTGTTCGCAGGCTTTTGCCACAGCACGGGCATCATCGGCAGCGATGGTCGAAGAATCAATGATCAAGACATCGTCTTTGACTTCATTGATCAAACCATTGGAGCCAATATATAACGATTTCACGATGGCACCATTGGGTAACATCGAAATGATTACATCAGCATCTTGGATGGCTGCTTTGGCATTATCGGCAGTTGCGGCACCCGCTTGACTCAAATCTGCCATAACGTCCTTGTTTAAGTCGTAAACAGTTACCTTGAAATCATTTTTAATCAAGTTTTTGGCCATGGGTCCACCCATGTTTCCTAAGCCAATGAATGCGATATGTTGTGTCATGTGATTACCTATTCTATAAGTTGGGTTGGATAAAAAATTCTTCGACCATGGATTGACTGATATCAGACACAGACTCTGAACTCCATTGTGGGTTCCCGTCCTTGTCGATTAACAAAGCTCTGATGCCTTCTGCTAAATCAGGGTGCATGGCACATTGTGTCGACATGGTTAACTCCATAGCAAACACCTCTGACAAGCTCATGTGATGTGCTCGATTAATTTGTTCTCTGACTAAATGTAAGGTCATAGGACAACCATTTAGCAAAGCTTTGGCGGCAAATGACAACCACTTATCTGCGGTTTCCAATTGCTCAAATTGTGCCACCACTTCAGTCAGATTAACTGGCGCCATCAATTCGTTAATCAACTCATAATTAACCCACAATTGAGATTCATGAACACGTTGTTCCATTTGCGTTGATTGAATCGCTGTAGTAATGCCATCATGGGTTCCGTCTGATTCTAAAATCGCCAGTTGCATGGCAGCTAAATCTTCAGTAGCCACCGCAAAATCTGCCAATTTAGTAAACAAGGCATCAGCGGCATTCATTCTGGCGCCGGTCATGCCTAAAAATTCAGCACATTTTCCAGGCATGCGGTTAAAAAACCAAGAAGCACCTACATCAGGATAAAGACCAATGGTCACTTCAGGCATAGCAATCATTGAACGTTCTGTTACAATCCTGTGTGAACCGCCAACTGCTACCCCCAAACCACCACCCATGACTATGCCATCGGCATAAATAATGATTGGCTTGGCATAGTTGTGTATCGTTTGATCTAATTTATATTCCTTGGTAAAGAACTCATGGGCTTTGACTGGCACTTCGCCTTCAGCCGTTTCCTTCATGGAGTTATATAACATCACCACATCGCCACCAGCACAAAATGCTTTGTCACCAGCTCCCTCAATCCACACAGCTTTGACTGATCCATCCTCGGACCAAGCATCTAATGTTGCTTGCACCGCCTCAATCATATCGGTAGACAAAGCGTTGAGCGCCTTCGGTTTGTCTAATACAATTTTACCCAAAAGACCAAAATCAGCCTCAACCAATTTGGTGCTGATGTGTTCACTTAATTGATGCTTAGTTTCAGCATAGCCTTCAGTCATCAGATAATTACCTCTGTGGCACCATCCTGTAAGATTTTACGGGAAATGATTAAGCGCATGATTTCATTGGTACCCTCAAGAATTCGATGCACACGGGTGTCTCGAACATGTCGTTCCAATGGATATTCTTTGATGTATCCATAGCCTCCATGTAATTGTAGGGCCTCATCACATACCTGAAAACACACATCGGTAGCAAACCTTTTGGCCATGGCACAATAGGCCGATGCTTGTTGATGCTTGTTATCTAGTTTAACCGCAGCCAATCGCACCATTTGTCTGGCAGCTATTAACTCAGTTAACATGTCTGCTAATTTAAACTGTAAAGCTTGGAACGAAGCCAGCGTTTTGCCAAACTGCTTTCTTTCCAACATATAAGCTTGTGCTTGATTCAAGGCAGCTTGAGCTGTTCCCAATGAACAAGAAGCAATGTTAATCCGCCCGCCATCCAATCCTTTCATGGCAAATTTAAAACCTTCACCTTCTTGACCAATGAGATATTCAGCTGGAATAGTCACATCTTCAAACGTAATCAATCGAGTCGGCTGAGAATTCCAACCCATTTTGTCTTCTTTTTTGCCATATGAAATACCATCAAGGTCAGCTGGAACCATAAAGCAAGAAACGCCACGAGGACCAGCTTCACCGGTGCGCGCCATGACGATTAATATTTCAGTTGATCCGGCCCCAGAAATGAACGTTTTACTGCCATTCAACACATAGCCATCGGCAGTTTTCTTGGCAGTGGTTTTTAAATTACCGGCATCTGAGCCATGACCGGGTTCGGTTAAACAATAAGATGCCAACAGTTCACCAGAAGTTAGTTTCGTACCCCATTCATTGGCAAGCGACTCAGAACCGAATGAAGTGAGCATCCAAGCACACATATTGTGAATGGTTAGATAAGCTGTGGTTGAAGTACAGTGTTTTGACATCTCTTCAAAAATCAAAGAAGCGTCCAAACGAGTTAAACCCAAACCACCGTAAGCTTCAGGTGAATAGATACCAAGAAAACCCAATTCACCGGTTTTCCTGATCACATCAATGGGAAAGACACTGTCCTCATCCCATTGACCCGCATGAGGAGCCATTTCACTGATGGCAAATTCTTTGGCCGCATCTACAAAAGCTTGTTGGTCTTCGTTTAACTCAAAATTCATAACTGGTCCTAATTTTTTAGTGTGTTGGGTTTATAAATTAATTGTTGCGTTAGGTGCCGCATCATCAGGGATATCAGATTCAAACCATCGTGCAGTGACTGTTTTGGTTTCAGTATAAAATCGCACTGCTTGTTTACCATAAGCATGTTGATCACCATAAAATGATTTTCTCCAGCCAGTAAACGAAAAGAATGGTAATGGCACCGGAATTGGAATATTTATCCCAACTTGACCTACTTTGATGTCATGCTGGAATTTTCGTGCTGCTGCACCCGATGAAGTAAACAACGATGTGCCATTACCGTAAGGATTGTTGTTAATTAACTCAATGGCTTCTTCCAAAGTATCAGCGGTCATAACACACAAGACTGGACCAAATATTTCTTCGTTATAAATCCGCATGTCTGTGGTTACATTGCTGAACAAACTGGGACCAAGCCAATTACCATTCGGATAACCTTCGACTTTTAAATTACGACCATCAAGCATCAAGTCAGCCCCTTCATCGACCCCAGATTGAATCAAGCCTTCTACTTTGGCTTTGGCTTGAGGTGATATCAAAGGTCCATAAAATGACTCAGGATTTTTCCAGTAGCCAGGTTGCATCTCAGACATTTTGCCTTTGATGTCATCCAACCAATCTTTGGCTTCACCGACCAATACAGCCACAGAAATGGCCATACACCGCTGACCTGCAGCGCCACATGATGAACCTGCAATGTTATTAATTACTTGGTTTTTATTGGCATCTGGCATCACAACCATGTGATTTTTAGCACCCGCAAAGGCTTGAACACGTTTTAAATTATCAGTCCCTGTTTTATAAATATGTTCACCCACTGGTACCGAACCAACAAAGGAAATGGCTTGAATGTCTTCATGATGTAATATTTGATCGACTTGGTCTTTGCCACCATGAACCACTTGTAACACATCTTTAGGAAATCCGGCTTCATAAAACAATTCAGCCAAGCGCATTGGTGTATTGGGATCTTGCTCTGATGGTTTCAACACGAAGGTGTTGCCACATACCACAGCCATAGGAAACATCCACAATGGAATCATGGCAGGAAAGTTAAAGGGTGTGATTCCAGCACAAACACCTAACGGCTGGATCAAAGAATAGGTATCAACTTTTGACGCCACATTCTCTACAGTTTCACCCATCATCATAGAAGGTATATTGGCGGCATGTTCTGCCACTTCAATACCACGCCAAACATCACCTTTGGCATCTTCAAAATTCTTGCCTGTTTCTTCAGCCAAAATTTCAGCCAGCTCATCATGATGTTCTTTCAGCAAATGTTGATAAGTGAGCATCATACGTGCACGTTTGGTTACCGGTACATCTTTCCAAGTTTCAAATGCATTTTTAGCCGATGCAATGGCCTTCTCCATTTCAGCCTCAGTTGCCATAGGAACTTGACAAATGGCTTCTTGAGTAGCTGGGTCAGTCACATCCAACCAGTCAGCAGATTCGCTGATCACTGATTGACCATCAATAAACATAGAGACTTTACGTGTCATAGATATACCTTTTAAATTTTTAGGTGGGCTAAGCCCTGAACCTGTGATTAAATTTGCTTGAAAAAATGATGAAAGATCCTGTCAGCTTTTTTCATTGCATAAATTCAGTTTTAGAATGTTTAACTCAAACAGGATGTCCCCCTGTGGATGCAGTCATGCTGCTGAATGCGTCCAAAATTGAGCGCGGACATTGTATCATCAATGCATCAAAAAAACATGCGAAGTCGACGTAAAGATCAATCAGAATTTTACTTTTTTCTGCGTCATTTCACACAATCATAATTTTCAGTTTGTTAGAATTTGTATTAACCACAAAAAGAGCGTACTTATGAAAAACAAATTCCTGGCCTTTGGCTCAATGACTTGGGTCTTATTAACAGGTTGTGCATCCGACCCTATAGACCCATTAAATCCAGCCCAAGCAGCCAAAGACGATCTACAACCACAATGTCCAATTGGCTATGAACCCGTTTACAGCACCGAAATTGTGATTAAATCAACCGATGATGACAAAAAAACAGGTAAAGCCAAACAGGTTTTCAACTGTGAGTTGATTCGTTAGAAAAAATTATCGTTCTGTCATGTAGTGACATTAATGGTATTTCCATTGAACCCTTTTCCATGCACTAAACATGGATATTTACATTGGGATTATTTAAAATATATCTTTTATCAAGGATCGACCATGACATTTAAAAACCTGTTGTTCATTTTTTTCATAACCTGTTCCCTACCCTTTCCAACAGAAGCAAAAGTCAAACAAACCAAACTTAAGCTGAAATCAGCAGCACAAATAAAAATTCCCAAAAGTATTAAAACCGACACCTATTACTTTAAAAAAAGCGACGTACACAAATTTGATGACGTCAGTTATGGTTCGATGGTTAGTTATTCAGATAAAAAACTTCCTTTAATGGTTGTGTCTTACTATATTTATCCAATGGATGATAAAAATGTTCCAGCTGAATACCTCATGTCCTACCAATACGAATCTTTAAAATCTGAAATGGAAGAAGTTCACAAGTACAAAGGCAATACAGCAGTTTTATTAACAGAAACAATTCAACAAGTTGGAAACAGAGAAACTTTCTACAACAAGCACAACATTGTCGGAGATTCTGGTGATTTGATTTCTGAAACATACCTGACACATGATCAATTTCACTACCTGAAGTTAAGAATATCATTCCCAACCTATGAAGCCAGTCGATATAAATCAATCAGTATAGATTTAGCAGACCAGTTAATTGCCAACACTTTGGTCAAAGAGAAAAAAGGCACTTCATTTAAATTCAATTTAAATGGATCTGTTGATGAAGATAAAGCTCAAATTATTTTTATCATGCAGTTGGCTTATTTGTCTCAACTCGAAAAAGCGTTCGAATCTAATGATATGATTTTGGATTTTAATCAAATTTTAACAGCAATGGATTTGATTGCTAAAGTATCAGAAAAAACTTTCAGCAATGAAATTAATGAAAGTAATATGCTTAATTTTCATGAGATTAAACAAGCAGGATACTTGAGAGAATTCATATGGACTTATATGAATCACCCAAACTGGCCACTTCAGGAAGATTTAGACTTAGTTGGTTTTGAAAATTGGTTCAGTTCCCATAAAGATAAGGTTAACCCAATTTCAAGCCAATTTGGAAGATTGAGCATTTACTTTGACTGATTATTTTCAAATAACATTATTTGCTTCTGTGACTTTAAAGCCATGATTTCAACGGTTTCTAGATATATTTTTTTAATTTATCTACTGGTGTTATTTACTTCCAGCCAAGCTAAGACTATCCTGAAAAATGGGCATTGGATAGAAATCAGTGAACCTTTGAAAACCGCAAAACCCTTAGATCTTCAACAACAGCTTGCTGCCATCTTAGAAAATCAGAACAATGAAACCAGTTCGGACTTATTGCCTCAAACTGTTCAAGTGTCTCAAGCACAATTAATCAACCAAGCGCTGATTATCAACTTGATCATGCCTCATTCATATTTTTTACATGAATTCAATGAAACCATATTAGAAAACATGAGTCGACTGGTTGATCTTAACTTAGATGAAATCGCACCTGATGCCCGACAGATTCACTTCAATACTTTTTATCAAGGTAAAAAAGTCGCTTTGTCATATTTACTGGATATAGATCCAGTGCCTGATAAAGCTGACGATATGACAAGGTTTTTTAGTCAAACCGGTAGCACCAGCGACCTGAGTGATAAAACGCTGTTTATATCCCAAGCCCACGGCTGGATTGATTATGACGATTTCAGAGAATGGTCAACCCAGCGCGGTATTACCCATGACATCGTGGAAGACTTCGTCAACGCCGAAGGCATCAATCAATATTTACTTAAATATTTAGAGTCAGCCGGCGCTGAAGTTTTTACCTTGCGTGAACGTGATCTCAACACGAATATGGTCATTGTTGATAATCAAGATGGTGTTACTACGCCAGACAATGGTACCTATGAAGAAATTGGTGACTCCAATTTATTCAGTAACAGCACTGCCAATGGTTTCATGAACTTCCAAGCACCCTATTCTGCTACTAATGATCCGTTTCGCGACAATGGTGGCTCTGATCGATTAATCACCACCAGCCCTACAGAAACGGCAAGTGCAGTGTGGACTCCGGTGATCAATACATCAGATTATTATGATGTCTATGTGTCATATTCTGGGGTAGGAAATCGCCCCACAGATGCTCAATACACCATCAAACATGGCGGTATTGAATCTGTGGTAATGGTTGACCAAAGCAAACACCGTTATGTATGGAACTATTTAGGCAACTATTATTTTGCAGCAGGTGGCGATCATGCCATCATGTTGAGTAACCAATCACAAGAGGCTGGTACCACTGTATCTGCAGACGCGATAAGACTGGGTGGTGGCATGGGCGATGTGATTGGAGAACACAACGGTGAACTCAGTGGCCATCCTCGCTGGGAAGAAGGGGCCAGAACATGGACTCAATTTCAAGGAGCCAGCTCGAGTGTCTACCAAAGCGGTGATGTATCTGCACGTTCTCGATTCGCTGATTGGGAGCATTACGCGGCCGAAGATTCCGTTTATATTTCGTGGCACTCCAATGCTGCCACTGGTTCTGCCCGTGGCACCAGTTCCTACATCTACTCAGCAAATCCACCAGATGGAACATATGATCCAACCCAATCTCACCCAGGATCTGCCGAGTTACAAACGGCCATCCACGATGAACTTATCAATGACATTCGTGCAGGTTGGGATAGCAACTGGACGGATCGAGGGAAAAGATCGGCCTATTTCGGTGAAGTTAACCCGAGTCATAATGATGAAATGCCAGCCATGTTGATTGAAATGGCCTTTCATGACAACAGCGATGATGCAGATGCCTTACGTCACCCACATTTTAGACAATTGGTGGCACGATCCATCTACCAAGGCATCGTTAACTATTTTGCCCAACGTGATGGCATCAATATGACCTTGTTACCAGAACCACCCACACACCTGGCTGTTACTTCACAGACCCCAGGCTCGCTCACAATCCAATGGTCAGCACCTCAAACTGACACACAAAACCTGAGTGGTGATGCAGCAACCAGTTACCGGGTGTATCGGTCCAGCGATGGTAAAAACTTTGATAACGGCACCGACGTTAATGACTTATTCCTTGAAATACAAGGCTTAGAACCAGGTACTATTGAATACATCAAAGTCAAAGCACAAAATGACGGCGGTCTATCTTTAGACAGTGAAACTTTGGCTGCTCGAGTGAGTTATGAAAATGAAAACCGCGTATTGCTGATCAATGGTTTTGATCGCCTGAACAGTGGCCAATTAATCTACCAAAACATACCTGATATTGGTGGTTTTGTCGATCGGATGTATTTAGATCAAATGAACACTTTTGATTATGTGATTCAACATGGCGAGGCAATCCATAATTCAGGCGTAGGCTTTGACGCCATCAGCAATGAATTGATAGAAGACTCATTATTTGACATTGAGCCAACTGCTTACGCAGCAGTTGTTTGGATTCTTGGTGAAGAATCAAGTTTAGGTAACACCTTAAACTCAGCTGAACAAAATGAATTAAATCAATATTTAAACATGGGTGGTAAGTTATTCATTAGTGGCGCTGAAATTGCTTGGGATCTCGATTTTCTGGGCTCAACTGCTGATCAAGATTTTTACCACAACACATTGATGACTGCATACTGGGCAGATGATGCCAATACCTTTACCGCCGATGGTGTAGTTG
>JBPOFV010000059.1:0-9798 GCA_051252335.1 Marinicella sp.
TTTTATGAAAAATCATACGGTTTATTAAAAACCAATCCTGACATGAGCCCCATTCATGATTTAATCAAGGTATTGGCGGTTAAAACCTATCAGGAAGGACAATCTTTCGCTGTCAATGTTAAACGCAGTGATAAAAAATTCACCATCAGTTCAAAACAATTGTCTATCGACCTGGCTACCACCATATTTGAAAACAGTTCGTGGAAAAATGTGAATCTCAAGTACGCTGATCAATTCTTTTATGTCAACATTTCATCCAGAGGTATTTCAGTACATACCAATAAAATCAAAGGCACAGGTGGTTTGCCCGTTTCATCTACCGGTCGAGTTTTAACTTTGCTGTCTGGCGGATTTGATTCTCCTGTTGCAGCATGGTTAATGGCAAATCGTGGCTGTAATGTTGATTTTATCCATTTTTCTGCCAGTCATCACAATGCCAAAGATGTAGAAGCCTATAAAATCTCAAGAATAGTTAAGAAAATAAGTGAAGTTTCAGGCAGAGCTCGTTTGTATATTGTGCCCTATACTCATTTTGATATGGCATTGATGGAGCATGGACTGGCTTATGATTTGATACTGTTCCGGCGCTTTATGGCCAGGGTTTCAGAACAGATCATGCAGCAGATAGAGGCTCAAGCATTGGTAACAGGTGATAATTTGGGCCAAGTGGCGTCTCAAACTCTAGAAAACATCAATTCAATGAACCAAGCGATCAGTGCGCCTATATTAAGACCACTGATTACCTATAATAAGGGGCAAATCATTGAACATTCTAATCAATTGGGGCTATTTGACATTTGTTGTGAACCTTATAAAGATTGTTGTGCCCTCATCAGTAAAAACCCAAGAACCAAATCTAAAGCTGAGTTGATGGAAAAGCTAGAAATCAATCACTTAAGTAACTATGAAGAATTGATGACTGATACATTGAATGAGACCACTCAAGTCATTTACAATTTTGGTCAGTTGGTAGAGATAAATCAAAGCGTCTGAATGTGTTCACATATGCAAGATCCCGTCATTAAATTAATCCAGCCTCAAGACAATAAAGCAGTTAGAAGGTTGGTGCTTGATACATTATCAGAATTTGGTTTAACCGGGCCTGGTTACGCCGGTGTGGATGCTGAGCTGGAGGACATGTATGCGTCGTATTCAAATGAGCTAAGTGCTTATTATGTGGTTGTTCTGGATGGTGAAATTCTTGGTGTAGGTGGCTATGCACCGTTGTTAGGAACTGAACCAGGAACCATCGCTGAATTGCGGAAAATGTATTTGACACCCGCATTACGTGGTAAAGGCATGGGACAAAAATTAATCGATATTTGTCTGGCAGAGACCAAAGCAAAAGGTTATGGCATTTTATACCTAGAAACGGTTCCTGCCATGAAAGCTGCTCAAGGTTTGTATTTGAAAAATGGTTTTCAGTACCTTAAGCAACGCTTAGGTGATACTGGTCATAGCAATTGCGGAATCCACATGCAAAAGGTGTTGAATGATTAAAACTGTTTGTTTCTGTGTACTTTCGATCTTGTTACTCAGTTGTGGTAACCAGCTGTCAGCAACTAAAATACCTCAAAAACTACCTACAGCTGTCAGTAACAATGCGGTGGCCTACTTAGATGTCAATGGGGTAAGTCAATTCTATACATTCAATGGTTTAACCCGTGGTAAAGAATATCAAGACATCACCAATGATGCCTATGTTTGGCAAGCTGGAAAGTGGCATATTATGAAGGTTCCAGAAGCTCAACTACCTGTACTTGCTTCAGTTGCTGTCACGGTCAATGATGATGTGTACTTATTCGGTGGCTACACAGTTGCTGCAGATCACAGTGAAAAATCTATTCCCAATGTCTGGAAAATTGATGGTCATTTGATCAGCATCAACCCACGAGCTGAATGGCAAGCCATGCCACCTATGCCTACACCCGTTGATGACACAGTGGCTTTGGTTTATCAGGACCGATACATTTATTTAATCAGTGGTTGGCATGATGTCGATAACGTAGATTTGGTTCAGGTTTTTGACACCGAAAATGCAACATGGCATGAAGCATCAACTTTCCCTCTGCCTCCTGTATTTGGACATGCTGGAGGCATTGTAAACAACAAAATGGTTATCTGTGATGGGGTAAAAGTTGACCGTCAAAATGACAAAAAACAATTTATAGCAGCAGCTGCTTGTGTGATTGGCCAAATTGATCCAGCAGACTTTACCCAAATATCTTGGACTGCAATTCCACATCATAGCGGAACCGGTTATTACAGAATGGCTGCCAGTGGTGGTGATAATCAACTCATTCACTTTGTAGGTGGTAGTAATAACCCCTATAATTTCAATGGAATTGGATACAATGGAATTCCTGCAGAACCCAGTGGTGATATCAGGATATTTGATTTAAAATTACAACAATGGAACATTCTCAGTGACAAAATAAGTCCTTCAATGGATCATCGTTCCTTGTTAGATACACATCATGGGTTTGTTATTATGGGTGGTATGGGCACGCAACAAAAAGTGATGAATCAAATCTTGTTATATAAAAATTAACCAGGAAAACTCATTGACATGAAAATTATATTATTCATCTTCAGTTTGTTCTTAATTTCATTGAACCAAACTTCTGCAGCAAAAGACAATCATGTGGTGCCTCCTGGAGAAGGCCCTTGGATCATCATTGCTCACTATGAAAATAAACAAGATGTTTTGGAGCTGAAACCTGATTATGATTTATGGCGAATTGATGAAGCCAGTAAAACAGTTGAACTATTGGTTGCTAATAAAACAGCTTACAATGCGTTGATAGAGCGTGGCTTTGTACTTGAGTTGCATGAAAAATTGATGCAACAACAAGCCATGCTACAAAGTAAAAGCGTACTGGGTGTCCGGGCTATTGATAATTTTCCATGTTATCGCACCGTCACAGAAACTTTTGCTACGATGGCTTCAATGGCTTCGAACTATCCGAGCCTGGTCACATTAGTCGATATAGGTAATACGTGGCATAAAAATGAACCTGGTGGAAATCCAGGGCATGACATGCAAGTTGTAAAAATCACCAATTCGAATCAACTTGATCCTGAAAAACCAATTTTATATGCCATGGGATCAATTCATTCACGTGAGTATCCACCTGCTGAATTGGTAACTCGATTTGCTGAATATTTATTATCAGAATATGGCAATGATCCTGATGTCACATGGTTGGTTGATTATCATGAAATACATTTGTTGTTACAAGGAAACCCTGATGGGCGGGTAATTTCTGAAGGCGAAGCATCTTCTTTTCAACGAAAAAACTACAATGCTGATCATTGTGAAGGCGGTGGGGGATTTGGAGATATGCAAGGCGTTGACATGAATCGTAACTTTCAATTTTTATGGAATATGGGAACTGGTTCAAGTGGTCAAGAATGCTCATCTTCATTTCGTGGAGACTCTGCTGTCAGTGAACCTGAAACAGAGGCGATCAACGAGTACATAAAAGTTTTATTTCCGGATGATCGCGACGATGACTTGGTGTCCCAATCACCGCTAGATAAACCCGGAGTGTACCTTGATATTCATAATTATGCGGGCTTAACTTTATTCCCATTTGGATATTCCAATACCGCAGTACAAGCGCCTAATCATGGAGAATTACAGACCTTGGCCAGGCGCATGTCTTATTTTAACGGATATCGTCCCGAACAAGCCAATGCATCATTAGGTGGTGCTGATGGGGCATCTGAAGACAATGCATATGGTACGTTAGGTGTTGCCGCTTATACATTTGAATTGAGCAGTGACAGTGGTTTTTATACCACCTGTCCGTATTTTGAGAATACTGTTTGGCCAGATAATCTACCGGCGTTGATTTATGCCGCGAAGGCAGCAAGGATGCCATATATGCTGGCTTCAGGTCCAGATGTTATCAACATACCAACTTTGGTGATTGAAGTTGATGAAGGAGATGATTTTAATGTGTCTGGAACAGCAACAGATCTACAATTTGAAAATAACAACGGCACTGAACCTACTCAGAACATTACAGCGGTTACTGCTTATTTGGCAACGCCTTCATGGCAGCCAGGTGCTGTTGGAGTTAGTTTGTCGGCAACCGATGGGGCTTTTAATACCAAAACAGAGGACTTTAATGGCACATTAGATACATCTGGTTTGAGCGAAGGTCGATATACCATATGGTTTGAAGCCACTGATGCCAGTGGTGCCACTGGTGTTCCTGCTGCTGTGTTTTTAGATGTTTTAGATACAGGCCCAAACGATGTTATTTTTATTCATGGATTTGAGTTATAAATATGAGAGTGAAGTGGATCTTTTTTCTGTTTATTGCTAATTGTGGTCTGTTAAAGCCAGTATGTGCAGAGACAATCAGGTTGAATGATTTTGAGGTGAAGCGCATCAACACCAAGCATCTCATTGAACCTTCTGGTCTCACAATTAAAAATGGTCAACTGTATACCGTCTGCGATGATGCCAATGTAATTTATCAAATAAACTTTTCAGCAAGTGGGGATGTGGATGCGGTTGTGGTAGAGACACTAGATGTCACACAGTTATCAGCAATGAACCTTGATTTGGAAGGCATCACAGTTGTGGATGATGAATTTTTTGTTGTGAGTGAATCGCACCATAAATTGGTGAGATTAAGTGGCAACAAAGTTTCTTGGGTTCCTGATTTAGGCGGTGTATATGCCGAAGCTTATGCCGATGGTTTATTTCAACTATATAATGCGGGCTTAGAATCAGCTACATACTTGGGCGATCAGACATTTTTGATGTCAGTTGAAAGGCAACCCAGAGGTTTGATTGAAGTTAAATTTAATCAAGACTTTACAAGTATAATTAAACAGGTCAACCAAAAGTTTGATGACAGTCAATATGCTTCAAACCCAGATCGAAGCCCTGATCTCACCGGCTTGTATTTTCATGGTGGTATGATCTATGCATTACATAGGAATGCATATATTATCCACGAGTTAATAAAAGATGAGGATGGTAAATACCATGAGGGTCAATCATGGAGCTATGAACACATAGTTAGACATCCAGATTATGCTTATCAAGACATGCAGTTTGGGCATGCAGAAGGCTTGGCAGTTGATGATGAGTTCTTTTACCTTGTGATTGATAACAACAAAAACCCCTCACTTAAAAACCCTCATGACAAGAGGCCGTTATTAATCAAAGCCAAACGAAAATGATTGTACTGAAGTGGCATTATCTGATTTAATAAAAGCTTTAGGAATCAGATGAATAGGTCTTTTTTCTAATGTAAAATCTGATCTATTAAATAAATCCAAACTATGTGTTTGAACTTGCCAGTTGATCTGTTCGTCAATACCGATTTCGAGAATTATTTTAATTTGTTTATCTCCATCAAAATAATAATGCATGAGGCGTTGACCTGCTTTAAAGTGCAGCTCTTTATCTATCAAGGCATTTCTGCCTTCAATACTTAGTTTATAAACAGTTAGTTTGTCTTCTGTAAACAACTCTAATACCCGGCTGTTATGATGCGCTGAGATCATTATTTCAATGGTTTGGTGTTCACCTTGTTTTAGCGGTCTTTTGGCTTCGATAATAACAGGTTTTAATGCAACGGGAGGCTCGTTGATGGCCAGATTTTTTACTGGTTTAAAGTAGTCCGATCTAAATTGTTGTTTTTCACCAGCGCTTAATCGATTTGTGAATAAGTTTTTATTCCAATCGGTTTTAACTTCATCGAAGTTATAAAAATAACCTTGTTGAGTGTCAACATCATACAAATATGACAAACTAGTCGGCAGTGGTTTGTGCTCACTGATACTGGGTTGGTAAGTTAATTCAGCGATTAAGTAAATCAAGGGTAAAGCTAGCGTCAGCAAAACGAACGATGGTTTTTTAACCGGGGTTATCACTTGAATAAATAATGCCAGCAACCAAACCAAAACAATCGCAGTCAAGGCTGTGGCTTTGATTCCTAAAGCAATGGGTAAATTTATCAGCAATGTACCAACAATTAAAAAACTGAAGGAGGCAAATATTGGTGCCAATTGCTCCGCCATTTTTGGCCAATATAAGCCAATTGCTAAGACTGAGATCGAAAACAGAACAGGCCAAATAAGTAAACCGCTACCTGGTAGAAAATAAACCATAGGGTACAGAATCAACAGCCACAAAAAGATATGAATTATGGACTTGTTTTCTTGATTATTTGACTTGCTGAAGCCAAAAACTGACATTGCGATGATGGCAGTGCCAATCAACAAGCCAGTCATAATTTGATGACCTTGATAAGGAAAACCCTGCAAAATATCTTTAAACTCAGGAAAGAAATGATAAATAGCAGTCAGTAATAACCAGCACCATAAATAAGCCAAGACGCTGGCAACAATAAGCGGTACGGCACTGAAGAACAACTCAGCTGTTGTTGTCTTTCCTCGTCTCAGGTGCTTGCTGATTAAAACTATGAATAGCAAACTGAAGGCCCCCAATAGTAACCATGTCAATGCAGTGGGGTAACTGATTAAGCCAAGCATTGGGATACTGAAATAAACGAGTGAGTCAGAAGAATACATTTGGTTCAAATCTGCAAATGCAAAATATTGCAGCATTTGATGCATTTGTATGGTTTGGTGAGCCAAGGTGTTAATTGACAGCCTTTCTATGCTGTCTAGCTTTGTATGGTAGTTAAAGTGATCATCGATAAATGCAAAGTTAAAGCCATTAATTTTACTGATTTGATTAAAAGGCGTTAGGTCTGTGTCATTGGGCAATAGTTTATATATTTCATAGTGCAATGATGTGGTTACAGGCATAGGTATGTCGGCTGCTGAAAAGGCTTCAATCATGGCGCGATTGCCGCCAACGGTTTCAGGCCACATCATATTTGGCCCACTGCTGCCACGCGCTTCAAGATTGATAATCAGACCAATGTCAAAATTCTGCAACTGCTCATTGATAAAAGCATGAGCTCCTAATAAGCCAATTTCTTCTGCATCAGTGATTAACACCACTATATCATTGCTGGGTTTATTGGGGCTTTTGATCAGGGTTTTGACAGTTTCTAATATGGTGGCCACGCCACTGGCATCATCTGCTGCACCTTTGCCGGCATACTTGGCCGCATCATAATGTGCCAATAACATCAAAGCTTGGTTTTCTGGATTGGTACCTGGGTAATGTGCAATGATATTTCTAATCGGAGCTGCAGCATGGTTTTTGATGCTGTAACTGGTGGAATTTTGTTTTCTGACTGTTAAGCCACTTTCATTCAGCTGCTTAATGATATAACGCTGTGCATCATCATGATAATAATCTCCCACTGCTCGGGGGGCACGGGTTAATTTATCAACATGCTTAATTACATTTTCAAAAAATACACCGTCATAGATGAGTTCATGCGATGTGTTGGAAGGGTAGCTTAATTGATAACTACCCCAAGAAATCAGTGCGAAAATAGCAATATAAAGTGTGTTTTTTAACATGTAGTCTGATTAAAACAAAAGTTCTGTAATTAAGAATTCAAAGTAATCACTTTAACATACGACAGTTAATTCCTGAAGCTACATTGTTGGTTGTCGAATCTGATTTAACTTCTGATTATTTTTGCCCCCAATTGATTTAATTTTTCCTCGATGGCTTCATAACCTCTGTCGATATAATGGATGTCATGCACAGCTGTGTTCCCATGAGCGGCCAAGCCTGCCAATACCAGTGAAGCAGAAGCCCTTAAGTCGGTAGCAGTCACCGGAGCGCCACTCAACACTTGAACTCCTTTGATGATTGCCTGGTTGCCTTCTACATGTATGTTTGCACCCATGCGGTTTAACTCTTCAACATGCATGAATCTATTTTCAAACAAGGTTTCAGTAATGACACTGGTGCCGTCTGCAATGGCATTTAAAGCGCAAAACTGCGCTTGCATATCTGTTGGAAAAGCCGGGTGTGGAGCGGTTCTGATATCTACAGGTTGAGGTCTTTTCCCATGCATATTCAAGCTTATGCTATCCGCAGTCGTACTGATTTCTGCTCCAGCTTCTGTGAGTTTATCAATCACTGCGTCAAGGTCATCATTGCAACTGTTGTTAATCGTAATGGATCCACCTGTAATGGCAGCAGATACCAAGAAAGTGCCTATCTCGATGCGATCAGGCATAACGGTATGATGAGTTCCAGTTAATTGGTCTTTACCTTGGATATAAATTTTGGAGGTACCTTCGCCTTTGATTTCAGCACCCATGGCTTTCAAATATTTGGCTAAATCTACCACTTCAGGTTCGATGGCTGCATTCTCAATCAATGTTTCACCTTGAGCTAAAGTGGCAGCTATCATGATGTTTTCAGTACCAGTAACTGTGACCTTATCCATTACAATGCGATTACCTTTTAAGCGATCACAAGACGCTAAAATATAACCATCTTCAACATCAATTGAAGCCCCCATGGCTTGTAAACCTTTGATGTGTAAGTCGACTGGCCTGGCTCCAATTGGACAGCCGCCAGGTAATGATACTTTGGCTTTGCCATAGCGAGCCACCAATGGTCCCAAGGCTAAAATTGAAGCACGCATGGTCTTCACAGTTTCATAAGGAGCTGTTTGGTTGCTTAAGTTATCGGTACAAATACTGATGTCAGCATGATGGTCTACAGTAATCTGTGCACCCATTTGGGCCAGTAACTCATTCATGGTAGTGACATCATGTAAATGAGGAACTCTACTGATATGAGACTCTCCTTGTCCCACTATGGTTGCTGCGAGAATGGGTAGAACGGCATTTTTTGCACCAGATGCATTGATGGTTCCGTGTATGGTGTGACCACCTGTGATGGTTATTTTATTCATTCTGATGTCCTGTAAGGTTATTTGCCTGAGATTTTCTTATACTCTGCAGGTGTCATGGCTTTGATGCTCAATGCGTGTATATCGACAATCATGTGATCACCCAAAGCTTGGTATATGAGTCGATGTCTTTTAATTTTCATCATTCCTTCAAAATCTTGTGACACGACTAGGGCATCATAATGTCGTTGGTCTTCACCGTTTACTTCAATATGTTCGCAATTTATCTGTGTAGATAGTAATCTTTTAACTTCGTTGGGATGCATGAATTGTAATTGTTTGTTTGTTGATAGCGCATTATCTTGTAAAATAGATCGTTTATAAAGTGGTTGTTGATATTTAATTGCAATCAATCATTATTTCACGGATAAAAATAATTATATGTTGATGAACTCTTTGTTGTATTTGGCATTTGGTCTTGCCATGCTCATTTATGCTGCTGACAAGTTTGTATTAGGAGCCGCATCTACAGCTAAACACATGGGTGTTTCTACCATGTTAGTCGGATTAATTATAGTTGGATTTGGGACATCTGCTCCAGAAATGGTGGTTTCTGCCATTGCATCTTTTAAGGGTAATTCTGGATTGGCATTGGGTAATGCGGTTGGTTCAAACATCACCAATATTGCCTTGGTTCTGGGTGTAGGCTTATTAATCGTTCCCATGAGCATTAAATCACAAACTATAAAAAGGGAAATGCCAATTCTGTTGGTTGTGACTTTAATGGTTTTATTTCTGTTGATTGATTTAAAGCTGTCTTTTATTGATGGCATTATTTTAATAACCAGTATGTTTATCGTGACTGGCTTTCTATTATTTATTGGGGTAAACAGCGACAAAGATGAATTCAGTGATGAGTTTGAAGCTGAATATAATTTAGATATCACCGTGAAAGGAGCCATTGTCTATTTGATTATAGGTATCATCATGATGCCTATAGCTTCTCAGCTCATGGTTAAAGGTGCGACTGACA
>JBPOFV010000060.1:0-9796 GCA_051252335.1 Marinicella sp.
TTATTAGACTGAACGCTCCTTTGCCTATATGATAGATCAACAAAAAAGGGGAAATCTATGCTTGCACAATCCGGGAAGTTCTTTGCTGATCAGTTTAAAAAATGGATGCCTGATGCATTTGTTTTTGCTTTGATATTAACTATTGTTACTGCCTTATCGGCGTTCTTCTGGACCGACTCTTCCGCTGTAACTATCATATCTTCCTGGTACGATGGTTTTTGGATATTACTTTCTTTCGGTATGCAGATGGTATTAATCCTCTCTACTGGGTTTGCTATTGCTTTATCACCTCCAATAGCTAAATTGATAGAAAAATTAGCCGCCAAAGTAAAAAGCCCTGATCGGGTTTATTTGATAACCATCATTTTTGGAGGCTTATTGACCTTAGTCAGTTGGGGGTGGTTGGTACTCACAGCAGTATTGGCTCGTGAATTGGCTAAGCGTGTTCAAGGTGTTGATTATGCCTACTTAACGGCTTGTGTATTTATTTCCAGCAGTGCCTGGGTTTGTGGTCTCTCTAGTTCGATCCCATTGTTACTCAATACACCTGACAACTTTCTGATTCAAGCGGGTTTGTTAGATGACATCATTCCAACATCGTTAACGCTATTAAGCCCTTTGAACTTGACCTTAATGGGATTTTTTCTGATAGTCACTCCGACTATTATGTGGCTACTGAGACCAAAACAGGCAACAGCCGTTGAAATGAGTACCTTGAAAAACGCCCAAGATGCAGGCACTAAGCAGACGGTGGCACAAGAAGCAGATGCGCTGAACCTTGAGAGCCCAACCCTGTCAGATCGATTAAATAACAACATCCTTTTACAATCAGTGATTGTGCTGATGGGGGCCTTTTATATCGTTGTCTACTTTGCAGAAAATGGCTTTAACTTAAACCTCAATATAATGATATTTTGCTTTTTAATCTTAGGCATGGCTGTGCATCTATCACCTATTCGCTATGTCATCGCTATGAAACGTGCCTGCGCTAATATTTCAGGGATAGTATTTCAATACCCTTTTTATGCTGGCATCATGGGAATCATGATGGGCACCGGTTTGGGTAGTTTGATGGCCAGCGATATGTCAGCAATGGTTAGCCAGGAGACACTGCCTCTGGCATCCTACTTACTGGGTGCATTGGTCAATTTTTCAATTCCTTCAGCAGGTGGTGAATGGGCTGTACTGGGTGGACCACTGGTTGAAAGTGCCAAAGAATTAGGTGCTGCATTAACCCCAGAACAAATGCAAGCCTACATTGCCCGTATTGCGATGGCCGTTGCTTATGGTGAAACCTTAACCAACTTGGTGCAACCATTTTTTCTGTTGATTATTTTACCGGTGATGGGTAAAGGGATAAAAATTCAAGCTCGGGATTTAATGGGTTATCTGTTTTTACCCTTCTTGTTTTTATTCACCGTTACACCCATTCTGATCATGCTTTTTCCTTTATAACAATCAATGAGAACTTTGATCTTTAATTGCTTTACTAATCGCTACTGCCCAAGCACCAGCTTCATCCTGGATATATTCCCAAGCCATGAAACCACCAAAATTATGCCTGTATTTTCCAACCAACGGTGCAATGATTTTTTGACTGACTTCGGCCATAGATTCATAGCCATTGACATGTGAAGAATACGGTTTGCCGAGAACCAAACGTGAAGGATGCAGGCCGGGAAAACCATCCCATCCTTGCACGATTGAAACATATGAATCTATTTCATCTATGTCAGATGAGGTCATAGGTGGGTTACTGTAATACTGCATATTCAGCCAACTGATATGTGCATCAGTCGCAGCCAAAATGGTGGCATACAGCGAATCGTTGGGGCATTCACTGGAGCTGCCAGGCTGACACAGATAAGGTGGTTGTGGTGCGTGAGTCAAGTATTTGTCGGGGAGTCGTTTTGCCAATGCTTGGGTCAGTGCAATAACTGCCTTAGCATAAGGTTGAAACACTTTTTTATGGGTATAAGGAACTGCTTCAACATCCAGGTCAACGCCATCCAAGTTGTGCTGTTCGACAACTGCTGCGATTGATTCTGCCACCGCTTCGGCGTTGTCGCCCATAGTTAACCAGTCATTAGCTGAAACCGTACCACCACCGACTGACACCAGAAACTTTTTGCCAGCTGCTTGAACCCGTGCCAGTGCTGCCTGATCTGCCAAGACCGTTTGTAAGTCCAGAGAAGGTTTGATGCCTCCTTGGCCATCAGGAATCAAGAAGGAAAGAATATAATGCGTATAGGGCAAGTGCTCAGCCTGATCCAAAACGGGCGTGGTGTTGCTGTTGTAATAGGCGATCAAGCGTGGGCTGAAGGTGCCTGATGTTACTACCAATTGTGCAGAATCATCCGCTTTGTTGGTGATTGTCTTTTCAGCTTTGTTGGTTTGTGAACCTGTGCTTAGCGCTTGTGTATCCTGCTGACAGCCAGTCAGGAACATGGACAAACACAAGTATAATTTGATTTGAAGGGCTGTTGGTTTAATCTTTTTTAACATCGAAAGGCCATTTTGCTGTTGTCAATGCGGTTCCTCATTTTCATTAACTAGTTAAATTATCAGCAGTAATAAGGTATTTAAAATATGAGTAAATTCATGTTCTGTGCCATACAGGTATAAAAATGTTTTTAGTTTTTCTATTTCATTTTTTTCACAAGTATATCAATGATTTTAATCACAACTAATTGCTATTCCATGTCCACCCAATGGCCTGCCAGTCTGGTGGGCCATACTTACAATGATTGGCCTTGCTTCACTAATGAGCGCTTGAATGGCTGGCACTGCCAAAGATGCTTGATGATCTGCTTGTGATTCCCAAACCTCAGTAATGAGTACGGCATCCTTCTCTGAAGTTGAAAGTTGCACCAAATAAAGTTTACAGCCTTGTAAAGGCGCTACCAATTGAGCTGCACGTAACATGATTGCAGCCAACTCCTCACCTTTACCAGGCGCTGCGGTCATGCTTGATTGCATTCCAAAATTCTTCATATTTCCAAAGTAGTTAAGTTGACTGTTTTAAATATTGAGTCAGTTAAAGCTATTTTTAATTTGATGGCCAAACGATTGTAAAATCACTGCTATTTTTTTCTACTGATTAAAGCAATGATAAGTTGCACAAACCCAAACACGCCCATGGCACCACAAATAAAATACGCCACTTTGGTGTCAGGATAAGGCGAAGCCATGCCAGTTTTGATCATTACTGCGATTAATCCAGAAACCAAAATAGCCAGCATACCAAACATAAATCGTTTGGTTTCATTCGACATTGGATTGCTTGTTGAATTCATGTTGTGGCTAACTCAATTTTTTGTTCTGATTAATTATAACAGCTTCTCTATGCTACCGGCAGCTTAAAACTTTTATACAATAGACCGAAGAAATCACCACTTGGAAGTGCTTTCAGTTTGTACTGATGATTGAGATTATCATAAAGACTAACCTGCTATGCGGTTAAGCATACTCCAGGCCAAACCATCGAATACACATCAAATCTAAATATGGTAATATTATTGGTGGTTAAATCAATCAAGGTTTCTGCAATGAAAAAACACATGGCATTTCTTTTTATTCTATTTTCTTATGATTCTGCCCAAGCCGTAACATTACCATATTTTGAAGATTTTGAATCCGAACCTAATTGTGGAACCACCTGTGGTTCTGCATGTTTTTTAAGTACAACAGGGTGGCTCAATGACGCGGTTGAAGATGATCGTGAATGGACAGTAGATTCTGATGGTACCAATTCGGGCGGAACTGGTCCGGTATTTGATCACACGTTGGGAACCAGTGAAGGAAAGTACTTGTATACTGAAACCTCTCCTCCTTGTGATATGCAAACTGGTGTCAGTAACTTAATCTCTCCGATAATTGAATTAACTAACACCACCAATCCACATTTAAGATTTTATTACCATATGTTTGGTGAAGATATGGGCGAGTTACACATTGATATCCTTGATTCAACCATGTCAATATTGGTCACTGACTTTATTCCATCGATTACTGATAATCTCGATGAATGGCAATCCGTGACTGTTGATTTATCGAAATTCATTGGCCAAGGCGATATTTTCATTCGATTCAGAGCTGTTCACTCTGGCAAAGGTTTCGGCGGTGACATGGCTCTTGATGATGTTTCATTTTTTGAGTTAAGTGATGTAATCTTTGCTGATGGATTCGAATGATAATTTACTGACCAATAAAAAGCTTCCTGAGAAACCTACTCAATTCCGGGTCAGTTTTTAGTAATGGTATGTCATTCCTGTGAAACCAACGTGCTTCATTGAATTCGCTGTCATCATAGTTGAGAACAGCTGTGCGATCTCCTTTCAATGCATACCAAATAGAAACATCTGTATGGCCACTGGTTTTTCCAACCGTTTCGGTACTGGTCACAAAAATCGGTTGCTTGATGAGAAATTCACCATCGATTCCCAATTCCTCTTTGGCTTCCCGAATTGCTGTTTCCCTGGGATGTTCTCCGGCTTCAACATGTCCTCCTGTAGGCAACCCTAATTCAGCATTGATGTTATCAACCAACAACACATACTCATCATCGATAACAGCAAAGTAACTAACCAAATGTTTCGGCGGCATGGCAGGCTTCACTTTTCGACACAACTCAACCCCTGAATCAATCCACTCAATTACCCTTGCTTGCGTCAAACGTTCATGTTCATCTAGGGGCTTAATTGAAGCCACTTCAGCTCTTATGGCGGCTCGCATAGCTTAAAATTCAGAAGGGAGCGTTGACAAAGATAAAGGGGCTCTACCCTTTATCTTTAAATTTTCCCTTAACTTAATCACAAAACACAAGGTTCTTCACGACAGACTGTGGTGTCTTTCAATGCTTCTTGGTAATTTTCACCCCTGTGCGCTTTACCAAAGTTGCGGGCAATCAAGCGTTTACGGTCGGGACTGATTAATACTGACTGATAAACATCGATCAACTCCTGTTTCGTCATTTTGGCCACCATTGCTGATTCCAATTCTTGCTTATCAAAATCGGTGTAACCATCAGCCAATTCAGCCCAAAGGCGTGATGTTCTTTCTACCAGGTTTTTATCTTTGCGTTCAATGTTGGTCATAAGTCCTGCTTTGAATTGCTCAAACTCCTCCTCGCTCATGGCTTGAATCACTTCATATTGCTTAGCAATGAATTCATCGACCCGAGCTTGTAACTCAACTGGCCCTACTTTTGAAGATTGAATCAGAAAAATTAACAAGGGCAAATCACGTGCCTCTCTGGCAAAAGCTGATGTCACATACCCTAATTGTTGAGTGGTTCTTATGTCATTGAAAAATGCTGCACTGAGCACTTGTCCCAGCATTTTTGAATTTCTGATACCCAGCAAAGATGTGTTCATAGGGTAACTCAAGACAATGGCCGAGTCTTCATGATCAATGTCTGATTCAACCACCAACTCCACACCCGTCTCAAGCATTTTGGGGTTGAAATGATACTTCTCTGCCAGCTGTGCATTTTTAAGAAAACCACTGTGCAGTATTTTGCCCAACTCCAACGCCTCTTTTTCACTGGTATTACCATGTGTTAAGACTTGTAACCTCACTTGAGACAACATCATTTTCATGTAGTTTTCCAGTTGCGCCAGATCAACTGGTTTGAGTGCTTCTGCCATGGCAGCTTTCGAAAATGGATCCACACCGATCTCTCTGTTTAATCTAGCAAACACTTGGCTAATGGGTCGATCCAGTGCAGCGTTATTCCAATCTCTGATTAAACTCGACTTCACCACTGCAAATTTCTCAGCCGTCATGTCGAAGGAAGTAATGGTTGAATTAATCGCATTAATTAATTCAATTTGCTTATCATTATATCCACTGACGGTGTAACCCATTCCTTTGTCAGATTCAAATAGACTGTACCTCAAACCTGCTTTTTTAGCATTGTATCCATAGGCATTCAATTTATCTTCAATCATTTTACTGGCTAACGAAAGCATGGCGCGGTTTTGTACTTTATCTCCAGCCAGTGGCGATTCAATTCGCACATACACATTGGCTTTAGGCATATTAAAACTGCTGTCTTGGAAATGCCAAAGTTCGACTCCATTTTCATCAATGGCCAATGATGGTTGGGTCATATCACCTTCTTCTTTCATAGCAATGTCTTCAGCAACAAAAGGATTCAATATGGGCAATTTCATGCTGGAAGTTGCTTTGGCATTGGCCCATCTATTGATTAAATCCTGAGAGATCTTATTGATCGAATAGTCAACGTCATACAGTGGTTCATTTTTATCGGTGTCTAATCCGGGTGCTACCACAGTCAATCTCATATTAGATGGATTCAGTTGAGCCAAAAACCGGTGAATTAACTCAGCATCAAATTCATTGTAACTGTAATGAGTATTCAATAAATTCTTGACCTGAGTTTCTTGTAAAACTGGAGACAATCGATACACAGTTGCCATCGGTTCTATGGATTCTTGGAAGGTAAAATTCAAAGCCGCTACTTTTTTCAGTTCATCATAATATGACTCAACCACGCCTTCCCGTTTGATTAAGTCTATGTATGCGAAGATGTCTTCAATAATTTGATCTAATTGTTCAAATCCCGCTTCAGTTAATTCAATCTCAATTGAAAATGCATCAAGTGCATCGGTGTTAACCACATCAACCCTTAATGATTCAATCAATCCTGCTTCACTTAATGATTGATACAAGGAATTCTGTGCTTCATGACCCAATAAATGGGCAATGAGTCTGGTGGGCTTTTTGAGGCTGTATTGTTGTGTGTCTTCAATTGGGAACACCAATTCTATGGTTCTCATTTCTCTTAATGGCACAATATTCACACGAGTTTTTTGTTGTGCTTCTAACAACAGTGGTGCCTTAGACACGGGCTTTGCTAAACCGTTATTTTTAACCGCACTGAACTTTTCGCGCACAGATTGTTCCATGGCATCAAGGGACAAGTTGTTAAGTACAACTAAGGCCATGCGATTGGCAGAATAATGTCGTTTATAGACTTCCATTAAGCGATCATAAACTTTATCATCACCCCTGTCGGCCAATGTATCTAAGTTACCTACACTAAAAATACTGTATGGGTGGTCAGGGTTTATGGTTTGTCTATTGGCCTCGTTGATCCTTCGTGAATCTTCTTTGATTTTTAATGAATACTCAGAATCGACTGCATTTTTCTCTCTGTCCACATATTGTGGATCCATGGTCGGGGCAATAAAAAATTGAGCAAAACGATCCAATGCTTCATCAAATGCATCATTCTTAACATCGAAAAAATAATTGGTGTCTTCTAAAGATGTATAAGCATTAGACGAACCGCCATTCTTTTTCAAATATTCATTGTATTCACCAGCTTTGGGGTATTTTTCCGTTCCCAAAAACAACATGTGTTCAAGAAAATGCAGCAAGCCTGTTCGGTCCTTCGGCGCATGGAAAGCACCGGCTGAAATGTCCATTGCAGCTGCTGATTTTTCAGCTTTATCATCAGAAATTAGCAAGACTTTCAAACCGTTTTCGAGTACCAAATGACGGTAGTTTCTATGATCTGATTGGCTTTTTATCGGCTCATTTGTTTGCGTGGCTTGTGCTGTTGTTGTATCAACAGCAGGCTTTAATTGTTGTTCATTATTTTGACAAGCGCCCAAAATAAGCAGCAAGACCATAACGATGATAAAAGATTTTTTTATTGGCATACTAATTCGTCCTGTTTGGTTTATCCGTCTACAGACTAACCTCTTGAATGATGAAAATGATGTCATCAAATATTAATAATACTGAAAACCATGTATTTTGATCAGATCATTCTAAACGCGCATTAATAATCTATCAACCCAGATACATTGAATAAAGACCTATACAACAGTGAACTAATTGAGGCCCATTGATTACCAGAATTGGAGTTTTAAAAAGGAATGCTACCAATAGGTTACTTCCTCAGGTTTTTTCAAAACATAATTGAGTATAATTAAACTAACACTAATTTAATGTATGAGCCTAACGATGAAAACTTCAATCATGAAAATACTGATCATTTTCTATTTATGTATTTGTTGTTGCATCAGTATTGCACAAACCAACATTGACTTATCATTCGAAACTAAAGAACGTATTAATAAATTATTCTCTGAATTCGATCATTTGAATTCACCTGGTTACGCAATCGGGATTTCAAAGAACGAACACACCCTCTATAAAAAAGGGTACGGTTCTGCAAATTTAGACTACAGCATACCCATCACTTCGAATTCAGCTTTCAGTATCGCATCGGTTTCTAAACAATTTACCGCTGCCAGCATTGCATTATTGATACTTGATAATAAAATAACGTTAGACACTCCAGCAGCAAAATATATACCTGAATTAAATCAATACCCTGACAAAATAAAAATTAAGCACCTCATATACAACACCAGTGGAATTCCCGACTATCATAGCTTACCGAGGCAAAATAATAAGTCATGGATTACTTTTAATTATTTTGATATTGATGAATGCATAGCCACATCATTGGCACAGGAAAAATTGTTATTTACCCCAGGCACTAAATGGGATTACAGCAATGTAAACTTTATGTTACTGACCAAGATTGTTGAGAAAGTCAGCGGCCATTCCTTCAGTACTTTTACCAAAGAACATCTTTTTCAACCACTTGGAATGCATCATACAATGATAAATGATGATGTAACCTCAGTTGTAAAAAATAGAGTCACACCTTACAACATAAGAACCACAGAAAACATCAAAAGATATGCCAACGAAGGCATAAAAATCAACAATCAAGGCAACTACATTCAGCACCAGAGAAACGCTCCACATTATGGTGGCAGTGGGGTGATTACCACTATTGATGACCTACTTATTTGGAGCAAGAATATGGTGACAAAAAGATTTAAAGGCGATAGTTTATACAATTTAATGCACCACACCATTAAATTCGAGCACGATAGAGACAACCAAGCTTTTGGGTTATATATTGGGGAGTATAAAGGCAGAAAAACTGTTGCTTGGGATGGTGGTGATTGGGGTATCAGTTCACAACTGTTGCGTTTTCCAGACCAAGGAATAGCTATTATCACTTTGTCTAATCTCGGTTCTGGAGAGGCATATCGCAAAGTTAATGCCATTGCTGATATTTTAATTGAAGATGGAATTCTTGAATAAATTCAAGCAAACTGATGTTTGTACTTTATCAAAGAGGCACAAATTACTGGTTAACTTTTTTCTAAGCGAGATAGGTAGAGCGAATTTGTACAAACCCTTAATGTAGTGTCTGATCCTTTTTACTTGAATTGATTGTTAAACAGTCAGGGAATCTGTCTAAGAGCAAGCCCAAGTGCACCACCAAATTTGATACCATTTTTCTCTTCTTCAAATTCTAACGGTCCGTTTGGTCCACCTACCAGTGTGGATTGGTAGGTATTGGTAAAAAGCGTGGTACTGATTTCATCATCGGAATTGGGGTTGGTCTTAAGAGAAGCTGTCAGTGTGTATTTGTTAGAAGGAGGGGGCTCTATAGTAAACAACAAAGAGACAATATGCTTACCTTGCTTGATGATAACAGGTTCCTCTGAATGAACCTTTAGCTTGAAACCTCTGGTCCACTTACCATTGACTTGACCATTATCATTGAAAAGCTGGCCTTGTAGTCGATAAGAATCAGCGCAACTGTCCGTGACAATCATTAGGCTGATTAATACCAATAGACATGCTTGAAAACAAATTTTCATATTTTTTCCCTCGAGTTCAACATTATAATAAAAATCAATTCACAATCGTTGCCTTATACTTAATCTGTGAC
>JBPOFV010000061.1:0-9739 GCA_051252335.1 Marinicella sp.
AATCAATGATTTTCTTATAGCTAAAAGTATTTTCCATCACGCCATGAATGACGATTGAGTAGGCATCACAAATATCCCATTGAGACATTTCAAGCCTGAGGCCAGTCTGCAAGTCGACTTGTAATGCTTTGACATCAAATCCATCCACTATGCCATCGACATAGGCTTCAGAATCTCCTAAATACACCATGTCAGGTGCTCCTGCGGAACTACCTGATAGATTGTTTTCAAAATTATAATCTGCCAAAAGACCTGCCGACGCAACTTGAGTTATCAGCATTAAACATAGGGTTATTTTAGTATTCATGGTACCTTCCAATTAATAATTACACTCACCTTTACGGTAAATTCAGGGTATGACTGTCAATTAAATTCATCACATCCATGTGATACCTCATCTCACTCGAAACCATCAGCAAAAATTAAATCTGAAGTTTCGTCATCAATAATTCTGATTTCAATAATTTCATGGATAGAAAATATCGATGCAAATTCACTGGCGGCAAAGACAAAGAGAAATAGAGTGCGGGTTCCATCTGTCACTTCATTATCAATGATTTCTAGGGTCACACTTTTGTTGCTGTCATCGCCATCAAACCATTGAGCTGTACTTGGGCTGAAATTAAAATCCACAGACTCGACGGCAGAAGCATCCATTGATTCAACCAAAACTTGAACATAATTTTCATGACCTCCAGTTCGATACAATTCAATTTCTAAGCTACCAACATCTTCATCGACATCAATATCCTCACCCAACAATCCAATAACTCCTGAATTCAATGAATAAAACGATGACATCATCCGATTGTCTTCACTGAGTCCCATTGGTAACGACTGCGCTGGGTCTGAAGAATTAATTCTGAGGATTTCGTTGCTAAAGATCGTATCATCGGTTCTGTTATAGATCACATCAGACCCAAAGAAATATGAAAACCCGCTGCCATCAGAGCTCTTGTCATATGCTGTCAAATCCGCAGTTTCAGCATAACCTAAATCTAAGCCACTGCTTTGTTTAACCAAGATGAGCTCACCCATACCTCCACTGCCAAAGGTGTAAACACCTTGGGGGTTGATATATTGGCCACCATAAGAAAACCCCATATTGAATGAAACAAAAATCTCTCCTTCTCTGACATCCAATGCATCAATCTCTATAGGTGAGTTTAGATTTAAATCTTCTTGAACTCTGAATACCAATTGACAATCACCAGCATCACAGCGCAGCATATCGCCCGGCCGAAATAAATCAATCGGTGTTGAAAGACTCAACCAAACAACAAAAGAGTCAGCGCTGGGCTCAAGAGCAAATGCTGAAACTGCTGTTTGGTCTGGAATCTCAAAAAATGTATAGTCATTAAAATCAAACGCTGAATAGTCATTTCCTTGGATGATGGCCTGGTTATGGTCACCATAAACCCCATTGATTGTTATGCCTTCGGTTGGTGTATAAATATGCCACTCAGTGTTATTTGCCTTGGCCCCAACTTCCCAAAGCAGCAACAGTAAATATATAAAATGTTTCATGCTCAATCCTTCGCATTATGAGCTGAAAAATTAACAGCGCACAGTGAAGAATCGCAAAGGTTATCTCCAGACAGTGTACAGGCGCCTAAATTACCAGCATCCGCATAAGCAATCACATTGTCTTTACAATAACTGGTATTTGCCACGCTGTTCAATGCATCTTGTCCACCATCAGCAGCAATGAATAGATTTGAATCAATAAATACCCGCTCACCCAGTTCCTCATTGCCAGCACCGCTTGGCCCTAACAACACGTAAATGCCGTAGTTATTAGATTTAAATACACTGTCTCTGATGTAACCGCGATTCAGTTGAATCGCATCATCACGGTTAATTCTAAAGACCATATTTTCAACCACCAAAGTGGCACCTTCTGCTGAATGGATCCCATCTTGAAAAGCAGCAATCATGCCATTTTTGATGGTTACTACGCTGTTAATTCCTTCAACAACTATGCCATCAGTACCAGCACTGGCAATTCCATTGTGGTAAATGGCATATCCATTAAGGTCAATCACTACAGCAGAATTGTTGTTCAAAGTTGAGATCAAAATGGCTGGAGCACCATTTTCTGTATCACTGACAGTGATGTTGCTGGTAAGTACAAAAGTTCCGGCAGTCTGCGTAATTTCGATGGTAGAAGTGGCTGGGTTGTCACCGCTGAAACAACCTACATTGATACAAGCTTGGTTGATTTGATATTGCCCTGGAGTGGCTAATGCAAAATACGGTGCAGCAACTAAAGTCAATAGAATGATCATTTTTTTCATTTGTTGTTCTCATATAGTTTAAATTCCTACCCCTATACGAGTTCTTCAATGAGGAACTGTCAATTATTTCTGATTTATTTTAATTGTACATACAACCAAGTTCTGGCTTTTTTCCAATCACGGTAAACTGTACTTTCTGATACACCCATGATATCTGCGATCTGTTCAAAGCCATATCCAGCAAAAAAGTGTAATTCGACAATTTGTGCCAGTTTTTCATCGCCCTTTTTGAGTTGATTTAATGCTTCATCAATAGATAACAAGTCAGCAGCAGTGGTTCCGGGCTTTTCCATCAATTTGATGGTGAATTCATCTTCCCATTGCACCTCCTGTGCTTGACGTTTTGCAGTGAGCTTTGCTCGAGCAGCATCAATTAAAATCTGACGCATGGCTTGAGCCGCCAATCGATAAAAATGTTTAGAGCCCTGAATATTTAATTCTCCGTGATTTTTAATTTTTAAATACACATCATGAACCAAGGCGGTGGTGTTCAATGTTTGACCAGACTGATGATTGGACTTAACTTTCCTGGCCAAGTGTTTCAATTGTTGATAAACAATCGGCAACACTTGTTCCCAAGCATCATTACTTAAGTTTTTTTGATTCAAAAAAGTGGTTATTTCAGAAGGCTTTATCAAACTAATTATTGTGGGTCGAAAAGATTATGATACCAATGATCCTGTGGTATTAACATAAATAGTTGAGCTAAAGAATCAGTAGAAGGATCAGGGTCGCTTGCAATATCCAACAACTCATTCAACTTATCTATACCAGCTTCAATAAACCAATAACTCCATTCTTGTTTATGAGTGACTTCTTGAAGGACTTGTTGCGCTGTAATGAGGTGATTCAGTGCTGCTTGATAATTATCTTGGACCCAATGGTAAGTAGCCACGGTAATCAGTGTATTCACATATTTTTGTTTGGTTCCAAAAGACTCGTTCAATTGTGATTCAGCCAATCCAATTAATGCATTCACATCATCAACATTTTCATTCAAGCGACCAGCTTTGATTAAAAAATCCAACCAATAGGTGCGCAATGAGAGCATTACAGCATGCTCATTGGAAAATCGAGAATCAAAGTATTTTAAGGCTTGTAACCATAATTTTTCTGCTTCATTATATTGACCGAGTTCGGTTAAACTTCGGGCCAACACCACTGAAGCTGCCATCGATGAAAAGCCTTCACCAACTGATTTTTCATCAATAAGCAGCAACGATTCTCGCGTTAATTCTGCCGCCAATTCAAAATCTCCCAAAGCAAACATCACATTGGCATGATTGGTTAAATGATCATGATTTTTACTGCCATACAACTGTTGATATTCGTCATGAATCAATTCATATAGGTCACTGGCTTTTTGATATTGCCCTTCATCTTTGTATTTTATGCCTAATGAATTCCTCACACTGAGTAAATCAGGGTGACTGTTGAGATAAGCTTGTTCAAAATATGTCTGTGCTTGCAACAAGTATAATTCTGATTCTTTGGGCGGTAATTCATACTGTAAGATTAAATATTGATAGTATTTGACTTTACCTAAACTTTCCACATCCTCTATGGCACGGGCCATTTCTGTGGCTTGATTCAAATAACTCAAGGCTTTATCTACTTCATCAAATTGATAATAAAATTCACCAAAATTAATCATCAATTCAGCCAACAGGCTTGCGTCAACTTGGTGATTTTTTACTTGTTCATAAGCTGTTGACAGTTGAGCAAGGGCTAAATCATATTGGTCTTGATCTCTGTACGCATGGGCAATATTAAGGTGGTGATAAAGAAATTTTGAAGCATATTGAGTTAAATCACTTTGATAAAAATTTAAAGCAATTTGATTGTATTTAATTTTTAAATCATTTTCTGAGAGTTCGCCATAAATTTCCGCAACCTGCCCTGCAATTTCAGCTTTAATGACTGCATCTGTGATTTCATCTAAATTAAATTTATCAGCACCATCTTCAAACATTTGTTGTACTGATATTTGTGTGCTACCCCCAGATAATGGCGAAGCAGTCTCCAATACAGTCATGAAAAAATTTAACATTTGTTGGGTTTTTTCTGACTCAATTTGGGCCAATCGTTCAGCCTGTTGCGCCTGCTCCTTTTGTTGATTTGAATAAATCAATCCAAACAACAGTGACAAAAACAATAAAGAACCCATTAAACATGACCAAGCATGGCGTCGTATAAACATTTGACTGCGATAGACCCAACTGTCGCCAAGCGCTTTAATGGGTCTGTGTTGTTGGTATCGTTTGATGTCACTGATCAATTCATAGACAGATTGATAGCGACGGGCAGGATCAGGGTGCATGGCTTGATTAATAATCGTATCCAAGGCACCCTTAACTTTAGGTGCACGTGACAGACCATGGTGCTGCATGACTTGACTGGCAAAGATTGTTTTTGGTTTTGAGATCGCAGATATTTTCTCTGCAATAGACATGTCTTCCAGGCCAAATCGCTTTTTTCCGACTAACAATTCAAACAACAAAACACCTAAAGCGTATATATCAGTTACAGCAGTACAAACCTCACCATTGATTTGTTCAGGTGCTGCATAATCTGGAGTGAACACTTGTGTTTGGGTCATTTGACTGTTATTGGCATCGATTAATTTTGCAATACCAAAATCTAACAACTTCACTTGGTGGTTCTTATCTATTAAAATGTTTGCCGGCTTTAAGTCTCTGTGAATCACCATTTGATTATGTGCATATGACACCGCCGCACATACTTGCAAAAACAATTTCAAAACCTTGTCCACACCTAAATTTTGGGCATTAACATAATCGTTGATGGCCTCCCCATCAACCCATTCCGTGGCAATATACGGATTTTCCCCAACCATGCCAGCATCAATCAGTGCGGCAATATTGTGATGTTTTAATTTACCTAATATCTGTTTTTCATTGTCAAATCGCTGGCTCATTTGAACATTAATCAATTCTTTCCTGATCAACTTTAATGCCACAAACACAGGTACTTCAGAATTGCTTAATTGTGCTTGAAAAATTCGACCCATGCCACCGACTGCAATTTTCCTTAAAATGATAAAGTGCCCAAACTTGTGTTCATCTGCAGCAGTCATCAACTCATTGACTTCAACTCTTGGGGGCGCTCGCATAAAAGATTCATCTGATTCAGCAGAGATCATTTTACTGACCAATTTTTTTAATTCATGGTTATCGCCTGTCTGGGCATCGATGTAATCAGCATATTTTTCTGCTGGCAATTGCAATGCCGCATCTCTGATTAATTCAGCTTGTTGCCACAGTTTTTCATTCATTGTGAAATTTCACATTTATTCAACAGTGATCAATGGTAATATAAATAACCATTGTTATTAACTAAAAACTGCTAACCCGACCCACAAATCAGTATGCACGAAAAGCAAAAAACCAACTTCTCCGAGAAAGATTCGCATCAAAACAATGCCGATGCCATCAATCAGATCATTCAAACCATTGGTAAAAAAATATTAGATAAAGAGCCCGCTATAAAAACTGTAGTTGCTGCTTTGTTAGCTGGTGGTCATGTTTTATTAGAGGATTTACCCGGATTAGGTAAAACCACTCTAGCCACTGCCATCGCGCAAGTTTTTGGCATGGATTTTAAACGGATTCAATTAACATCAGACATGATGCCTAGTGACTTACTTGGGGTCAGTATTTATGATGCGCCAACCCAGTCATTCAGCTATCACAAAGGACCCGTTTTCACCCAATTTTTATTGGCCGATGAATTAAATCGAGCCACCCCAAAAACGCAAAGTGCCTTATTAGAAGCCATGGCTGAAAACCAAGTCAGTATGGATGGTAAAACTTACCCATTGGATGATGCGTTCTTTGTAATGGCCACACAAAACCCAATCGATGAAGCCGGCACTTATTCGCTGCCACAATCTCAATTGGATCGATTTTTGGTCAGTTTATCATTAGGCTATCCAGACCAACAAAGTGAACGACAGTTGTATGGGGCAGATTATTTAACCGCTTTTAGTCAACCCATCAAAGCTTTAGCAACACCCGAACAATTATTACAATGGCAACAACAAGCCAGAACAACGCATGCCAGTGATGAAGTGTTGGACTATTTGCAGTTATTGGTCCACAAAACCAGAAACCACAGTGAAATACTTCATGGCTTGTCACCTCGGGCCGGGTTATCTTTGTTTAAATTAGCCCAAAGTTTCGCTTTCATTGCCAATCGAAATTTCATTACACCAGCGGATATACAAAAAGCTTTTTATCCCGTTTGTCGACATCGGTTAACCACCTATGATGGTGGTTCAGCTGGAGATATAATTAACTCCATACTCAATGATACGCCAATTATTTAAGCGCAAACTTAACCAGTTCTTTAATCGCCGAGGCGCAGAACAATTGCCAGTCATATTTGGCTGGAGACGCATCTATGTGTTACCCAGCAAAGCCGGTTGGTTTTTTTCCATGATCTGGTTTTTGATGATGTTGGCTGGTTTAAATTTCAACAACAACATGAGTTTGATGTTGGTGTTTTTATTGTTCGGCTTGGCTCAAGTGATCTTACATAAAACTTTTTTTAATATGAGGAATCTGCGTTTTGAACATGTCAGCAGTGAACCGGTGTTCTTAGGGGATGATTTAACTTTACAGATTCAAATGGGTGCTGATCATGATAAATGGCAAATTCAAACAAGCAATGAATACAGCGAAGACATAACCAACATCACTCAACATTCAGCACAATTGCAACAAATCATTCCTGCAACAACCAGAGGTTGGCAAGCAGTAGATCGTATTAAGTTCTTTACTCGATACCCCATGGGGTTATTCACAGTTTGGGTTTACTGTATCCCTAAGGCATCTGTGTTGGTTTATCCCAAACCTGAGTCGCCCTGCCCCGCATTTCCCAATCATGGTGGCATCGATGGTGAAATAAGCACCGTCACAAAAGGTGAGGAATTAAGCAGTATTCGAAACTATCGACAGGGCGATCCCATACGCGACATCGCCTGGAAAAAATCTGCACAGAGCAACCAAACTTGGGTTAAAGAATTCAATCAAACCCAAGGTAAACACTTGCTGTTTGATTACGCGCAATTACAATTATCAAACACTGAGTTGAAGCTTTCTCGATTAACCGCATGGATCATAGCTGCAGAACAGCAACAAGCTGAGTATCAATTGTTGTTGCCTGGGTTTGATTCCACCATGTCCGGAGGTGATTCCCATAAACATCATTGTTTGAAAGCATTGGCTTTGTACCAAGCTGGAGGTGATGCATAGCTCGTATTCACTCACAATTAAGTACCAAACAATTATTTTGGATTACATTTGCCATTTTAGTGGCTGTCATACCACAGTTATATCGTTTACCTTTATGGTTTTTACCGATGACTGTGATAGTGGTTTTTTACCGCTTTTATACTCAGCTAAACCACATCAAAAAAGCTTATAACCTGTTGTTGATGTTGGTTGCAGTTATGGTGCTGCTGTTAATAGTATACAGTCAGGGATTTGGTCTATCCAGGGAAATCAGCGTCACCATATTGATCACCATGACAGTCCTTAAATTGTTAGAAACATATACCATGCGTGATGCTTTGTTGGTGGTGATGTTGTGTTATTTTGTGACCATGACTCGTTTCTTGTATTCACAAGACTTGTTGCTGATATTTTATTTGCTTGGATCGGCCTTTGTAACCACCCATGCACTGTCTATACTGAATTATGAAAGAACCATTAGATGGTTTGATTTTAAACAAATGAAATCGACGGCCTCTTCCTTGATGCTGGCCATTCCATTTGCCCTCTTGTTTTTTCTGGCATTCCCTCGACTGGGCTCTCCAATCTGGGGCTCACCGGATATATTTGGTGAAGGAAAAACTGGTATCAGCGACACCATGAGCCCTGGCTCTATTGTTGATTTATTTATGGATGATTCACCAGCATTTCGTGTTACTTTTCAGGATAATAACAAACCAGACAACAGCCAATTGTATTGGCGCGGTCCAGTCCTGTGGAATTTCGATGGCAGGACATGGAGCAGGAAAAGACACAACTCGACCCGTAAAACGATACGACAATACAACACTGAAACCAGCATCAAATACCAAATCGAACAGGAAAGCAGCGGTCAAAATTATTTGTTTGGCTTAGATTATGTCACTCAAGCACCCAGCATAGCTTTTATGCTTCCAGATTCGCTGCTCTACTCACCAACTAAAATAAACCAACTTAAACATTATGAATTGGAATCAGTCTTATTAGATCAATTTTATGAAAAGCTTTCTAGTTACGACAAAGATTTGCTGCTTCAATATCCTGAGCAAGAAAACTTACAAACTTTAAGTATGATGCAACAATGGAAGGCTGAATCGAACAACCCCATGCAGATTATCAATCGTGCACTGAGTTGGTTTAACCAAGATTTATTTTACTACTCATATACACCTCCACCGCTGGAAGGAGAGGTAATTGATGCCTTTTTATTTGGCACAAAGCGAGGCTTTTGTGAACATTATGCCTCTTCTTTCGTGATCATGATGCGCATGGCCGGTATTCCTTCACGGGTTGTAACCGGCTATCAAGGAGGGGTTGATAATGGCGAATATTTATTGGTTAAACAATCAGATGCTCATGCCTGGGCAGAAGTCTATATTGAAACAGGAGATGACCGAAACGGGTTTTGGTTTAGGGTAGACCCCACATCAGTAGTTGCTCCTGAACGGGTAGAAAGAGGCGCCCGACAAATCATGGACACCAAGCGTAATTTTTTTGATTATGAATGGATTAAAAATGCCAAAGAGTCCTTAGACAAATACCGATATCAATGGAATCAGTGGGTTCGTGACTTTAATGTCAGCAAACAGGAAGCTTTATTCAGGTCCTTTGGCATCAATCATCGGGATGGTAAATCCATGGCTTTGATTATGTTTAGCATCTTATTTGTGACCGGCATACTCATAGCTATTCCGCTTTGGTTTTTTAAACGAAAAAAATACCACCGGCTACAAAAAATGTATTTACAATTCACGCAGCTTGCTAAGAAATCACCTGAGATATATCAACACAAAGAACAAGGTTTAGAATATTTTGCCGCATTACTGATCAAAGAAAACCCACAAGCTCAAGTTCATATAGAACACTTTGTCGATCTCTATATTCATGCCAGATACAGCAATCAATCCACAGAGCCACAGTTACTCTCTCATTTGTATACAACCATGCAGAAAATTAAAAAGGCCATACAAAAGCCTTAATTTTTTAACACATATTGATACCTCTAACTTTATAATAACCTTTTAAAATAAACCTTTGTACTTATGATGAACCAGCCAAAGCAACATTTTTTCTTTCTGGGTATCTTTATCTTTATGGGATTGGCAGCAGTGGGTTATTTGTTATCTCAAGCCATCATCCAATACAAACAAATGGATCGAAGTGTCACAG
>JBPOFV010000062.1:0-9510 GCA_051252335.1 Marinicella sp.
ATTCAACATAGCTGGCACTGCAGAACTAATATCCACTATCGCATTTGATGATGCAGGCGTTTTATGGGCCGTATCTGGCTCTGGTGCAACAGTTATTGATACTCTATTTACTGTCAATACAGACACCGCAGAACTCATTACAATGGCCACATTAGGTAATGGAAATGATGGCGAATCTATAGCCTTTAACCCCATAGATGGGTTAATGTATCATCGAAGTGGTAATGGCGATGCCAATGTTGATGCAATCTTTGAGTCCATAGATCTTAATACTTTTGCTGTGGTCAATATTCCATTGGTAAGCGGCGCGTCATTAGGAGGTGGTGAATCATTTGGTTTGATTTTTGATTTTGAAACAGGGTTAATATTAGAAACCAATATAGCCAGTGAATTGCTGTCAATCAATCCTTCAACAGGTGAAATATTACTGATTGGAACGCATGATGATGGAGAAGGAAATTTTGATATTCGCAGTCCTATTTTTTATCCACTTAAGAGTGAAACTGTTTTTTGTGATGGTTTTGAAACAGCACCACCACCCCCAGTTAGATAATTCAATTAAAAAAATTAGATTTTATAGCCAGAATAGAAATTAATTCTATTCTGGTTTTTTTAATTTGACTGACCTAAATTTGTTATTTAGATAAAGGAACAAGTAGGTGATTAATAAATGCACTTTATTTATTGCAGGAATGGATTGGTCTGATTATATGAATTGAATAGTTTTATAAATTGTGATACATATATAGTAGATAATTTATTGGTATTAATTTAAAGGTGGAAAAAATGAAAAGTTTAAAAAGTAGGGTGCTTGTCATCAGTATGATGTTAATCATGACATGTTTAGTCCAAGCACAAGGTGGGGTTCAATTATATGGAGTGGATCGCGATGAAGGAGACTCGTCTATCAATGGTGGATTGTACACCATTGATCAACAAACAGGCGAGTATTTCAATGTAGTCAGTACCACTGAAGGTGGTGATTTCAAGCATGTTATTGCTATGGCACTGGACACCTCAGACAGTGAAACAGTTTATGTGGTTTATGAAGCTGATGGCAGTGATAGGGCCACTAGAAGTCTTGGAACTATCAATTTGAATACAGGGGTGATTACTTCGATTGCAGCGCTCGATGATGCAGTAGCGGATATTGCTTTCGATGACATGGGGCAGATGTATGGAATTGTTGGTGATGGTGGAACAGACAGCAGCACTTTGTTTTCAATTGATAAATCAACAGCGGTGATGACTTTAATGGTTGCAATGGATTCAAATTTAGGCGATGGTGAGGCATTGGGTTATAATTTTGATGATGGTTTACTTTATCGGAGAAGTGGGAATGGCTCGGATGAAAATGAGCTTACCTCAATAGATCCAAGCAACCCTGTACCATCATCAACACTGGTTATTGGAGCGGATTCATCGGCTGAAGGATTGGCTTTATTGTATGACATTGATACTGGATTGTTTTTAGAGTTAGACCGTGATGAAAGACTGGTAACCATTGACCCTGTTACTGCAGAATTATCTGTCATTGGTACTGATCCAGGTACTAACTATTTGAGAGGCTTGATGTACTTCCCTAGTAAACAAGATTTAATTTTCTACGATGGTTTTGAAACAGTTCCACCGCCACCGGTCAGATAAGAAATAATTTGATGTATTAATATAAAGCCAGCATGAATAAAATATTCAGCTGGTTTTTTTGTGGAAATCAGGATTTAGTAATGACTGTAGTTTGCTTGTTATTCTTTATTGCTTGGTGTTTGACTGATATCTGCTTCTCTGGGTTCTTCCTCAACTAAATTTGCCACCTCCGAGGAGGGTTTGGCAATTTTTAAGTGGCTGAAAAAAATACACAGTTTAATCACTTGTTTAACTGCCCAAAAGTTCAACAGCACTTGTGGCGCCCGATGAGCAATTAATTGTGGGATCAACTGGCCAAACCAAAGTAAGATCAAGGCATTAACTAAACCCAATTTAAACACAAATAAATCAACCACAGCCGGTATTTGAATGCCAAACTGGGTGGCTTCGATGTGTGGGAAAGATGTCAACAATGAAAAGACAATCACTGAAACAACCACCAACAATTGCCGACCTATCAGATAATGGTGTATGGCTTGTTTGGTGTGGATGATCTTTTTAATGGCCTGCGTGTGGTGCTTTTTTTCACAGAATTTTGAGTGATGCTTTTCTTCTAAATTAATGATTGCTATTTGTGAGCCTTCCAAGATACCTACAAAAATGATTAAACAAATACTCAGAAATATGACCACAGCAGGTGATAAACCAAATTCTAAACTGGCCCGAGATTGTTCATCAACAATCAACCAGAAAAAACCAGTACACACCACAGTGAAAAATACGAATGACAGCACATCGGTTAATGTATTGACCCAGCCAGTGTTTGTTGCAGCTTGCGTTTTATCAGGCAAATGTGAATCGAGGTCTTTAGAAAGTGTACTTGGGTTGTTGTTATTAATATCAGGCATCTTGGTTTAGTCAAATTTTGATCAGCGCATTATATAACATCCAGCATCGATTCTGTGTATCAAGAGCTTTAAAGAATGGAAAGTTGGATTGGGTCAGTTAAATACTAACCCAATCGTCAATCAAAAAATATTCAACAAGTCAAAAGCAGACGGCCCAGCATACTTTGCAGCAGAGCCGAGTTGCTCTTCGATGCGTAACAATTGATTGTATTTCGCAATACGATCTGAGCGACACAAAGATCCTGTTTTGATTTGAGTGGCAGAGGTGGCCACAGCCAAATCGGCAATGGTGTTGTCTTCAGTTTCACCTGAACGGTGTGAGATCACAGCGGTGTAACCTGAACGATAAGCCAAGTCGATGGCATCCAAGGTCTCAGTTAAAGTTCCAATTTGGTTGAATTTGATCAAAATAGAATTGGCGATGTCCTTTTCGATGCCTTCTTTGAAAATAGCTGTGTTGGTCACAAACAAGTCATCACCCACCAGTTGTACTTTCTGTCCGAGTTTTTCAGTTAAATGCTTCCAACCATCCCAATCGGCTTCATCTAAGCCGTCTTCAATGCTGATAATCGGATACTGATCAACCCATGAAGAAAGGAAGTCAGAGAATTGTTCAGAAGTTAAATGTTTGTTCTCACCACTGAGGTGATACAACCCATCTTTGTAGAATTCTGAGCTGGCCACATCTAAGCCAAGATAGACTTCTTCGCCAACTTTGTAACCCGTTTGATGAATCGCTTCTAAAATGGTATCAACAGCCTCAACATTTGAACCTAAATTAGGGGCAAAACCACCTTCATCACCAACTGCTGTAGAGAGGCCTTTGCTTTTCAATACTTTGGCCAACGAATGGAAAATTTCTGTCCCACAACGCAATGCTTCTGAAAATGAATTGAAGCCAGTTGGCAAGACCATGAACTCTTGAACATCAATGTTATTATCGGCATGTTCACCGCCATTGATGATGTTCATCATTGGAACAGGTAATACAAATTCCTCCTGTGTGGCGATGCTTTGGTACAAAGGTATGCGTTTGTCATTGGCAACGGCATGGGCATTGGCCAATGAAACGCCGAGTAAGGCATTGGCACCTAAGTTGCCTTTGTTGTGAGTGCCATCCAATTCTAGCATGGCCTTATCTAAGCCAGCCTGGTCATAGGCATCTTGTCCGTTTAATGCATCTGCCAGTGTGGTGTTGACATTGTTCACGGCTTTTTGCACACCCTTACCCAAATAACGAGCTTTGTCGCCATCACGTAATTCAATCGCTTCACGGGCGCCTGTAGAGGCTCCAGAAGGTACTATGGCTCGACCAAATGCACCTGAGTCCAATGTGACTTCGGCTTCTAGTGTTGGGTTGCCTCGTGAATCCAGAACTTCTCTGGCATGAATTTTTTTAATTCCAGTCATCGTTTTGTTCCTGTAATGGTTTGGATTTAATGGTTTGATCAATCATTTTCAGTGTTTCAAGTAAGTCGGCCATGTGGGCCAATTTAACTGCATTGGGACCGTCACTTTTGGCATTCGCTGGGTCTGGATGGGTTTCCATAAAGAGCCCTGAAATGCCCACTGCAGTCGCAGCACGAGCCAATACTGGCACATGTTCTCGTTGTCCGCCTGAGGTACCGCCTTGGCCACCAGGTAATTGCACAGAGTGGGTGGCATCAAATACCACCGGACAGCCTGTTTCACGCATCACAGCCAATGACCGCATGTCTGAAACCAAATTGTTGTAGCCAAAACTGGCGCCACGTTCACATACCATGATTTGTTGGTTTCCAGTTGATTGGGCTTTTTCAATCACATTTTTCATATCCCACGGTGCCATGAACTGACCTTTCTTGATATTCACCGGTTTACCTGCTTGACAAACCCGCAAGATAAAATTGGTTTGTCTGGCTAAGAATGCAGGCGTTTGCAGGACATCAACCACGTCGGCCACTTCTTCAATGGGTGAGTCGTCATGTACATCAGTGATCACTGGCACTCCCACTTGCTTTTGCACTTCAGCCAAAATATTCAAGCCTGTTTCCATACCCAGTCCGCGAAATGAATTTAATGAAGTACGGTTGGCTTTGTCAAAAGATGATTTGAAAATAAAAGGAATGCCTAAACGGTCAGTCACTTCTTTTAAATGTCCAGCTGTGTCAATGGCCAATTGCAGTGATTCAATCACACAAGGGCCAGCAATCAGAAAGAATGGTTGGTCCAATCCTGCTTCAAAGTGACATAATTTCATAGTTATTCCTCAATATCATGCACTGATGCATGGTTAGGCAGCATGTGATTTGATCTTTTCGGCCAAAGCAGCTGCAATGTAGTTGGCAAACAATGGATGCCCATCCCTCGGCGTGGAATTAAACTCCGGGTGAAATTGACAGGCAAGAAACCAAGGGTGGTTAGGCAACTCAACCATTTCAACCAATTTTGAATCTTCAGAATGCCCAGAAAAAACCAAACCGGCTTGGCTCAGTTGTTCTGTATAATTGTTGTTGAACTCATAGCGATGGCGGTGTCTTTCAGAAATAATTTCTTTGCCATAGACACGGTGTGCTAATGAACCTTCTGCCAGCAGCGAGTTTTGCGCACCTAAACGCATGGTGCCACCTAAATCTGATTGGTTGTTACGAATTTCTTTTTGTCCCTCACGATCCATCCATTCAGTGATTAAACCAATGACAGGGTGTGGAGTTTGTTCATTGTTTTCAGTGGTATTGGCCCCGTCTAATCCACATACATTCCTGGCATAATCGATCACAGCGGCATGCATACCATAGCAAATTCCCAGGTATGGGATGTTGTTTTCACGGGCATAACGAACGGCAAAAATTTTACCTTCAAAACCTCGATTCCCAAAACCACCGGGAACCAAAATGGCATCCACATCAGCAAATTCGGATTGATCTTTCGATACACCGAGGTCTTCTGAATCTATGTGTTTGATATTTACTTTGGTTTGGTTTGGTATACCAGCATGTCGCAAAGCCTCGTTCAAAGATTTATACGCATCAGAATGATTCAGGTATTTGCCGACCATGCCAACTGTGACTTGGTGTTGTGTATTGGCTTCTGCAGCCACCACGCGCTGCCATTCGGATAGATCAGTTTCCTGACATGTCAATCCAAAGCGTTCAATAACCAAATCATCGAAACCTTCTTTGCTCAGCTCTTCTGGAATTTGGTAGATGTTGCTGCAATCCAATACAGGAATCACTGCTCGTGCTTCTACATTGGTAAACAAAGCAATTTTTAACAACTCTTCTTCTGGAATAGGGTGCTCTGCACGACACAATAAGATGTCAGGTTGGATCCCAATAGACCTTAATTCTTTGACAGAATGCTGAGTGGGTTTGGTTTTTAGTTCACCTGCTGCGCTGATATAAGGAACCAAAGTTAAATGCACAAACATGGCATTAGAGCGGCCTTCTTCAACACCCATTTGGCGAATGGCTTCCATAAATGGCAGAGATTCAATATCACCAACCGTACCACCAATTTCAACCATAATGACATCAAAGCCAGCAGCGGCTTTTCTGACTTTAGATTTGATTTCATCGGTGATGTGTGGAATCACTTGTACGGTGCCACCCAAGTAATCGCCCCGCCGTTCTTTGCGAATTACATTTTCGTAAATCTGGCCAGAAGTGTAGTTATTATTGCGCGACATTTTAGTCCGCACAAAACGTTCGTAATGACCTAAGTCAAGATCAGTTTCTGCACCATCCTCAGTAACAAAAACTTCGCCATGCTGAAAAGGACTCATGGTGCCTGGGTCTACATTGATGTAAGGGTCTAATTTCATCATGGTAACACGCAGTCCACGTGCTTCAAGGAGCGATGCCAGAGAGGCAGCCGCTATGCCCTTTCCAAGAGATGAAACAACCCCACCGGTGACAAATACAAATTTAGTCATGTTGGGTGAAATAGTTATGCTCAGAAAGGACGTGTATTATATCCGATGCCCCTTTTATTTAGCAACTGACTTAACAACAATTCAACTTTTTTAACTGCTTGGGTTTTGGTATTTTATTTTCCATAACTTGATGGTGATAGGTACAGAAACATTCAGCAAGAATGCAGTAATCATCAAAGTATAAAACACTTCGATACTAAATATTTGGTACTGGACAAATGCGATGTTCATCACCACGAAGGCCAGTTCAGCCCGGCCAAGCATGCCGAAGCCAATTAACCAGCTGTCAGGCCATGAAAACTTACCGGTATATTTTGCAGCCAAGCCAGCTGAAATCACTTGACCAATAAACAAACCAGCAAATAACATCAAGGCTTCAGGTAACACAGAGATTAACAGCTCAGCATCAAAAATCAAATGAGTGCCCATGGTGACAAAAAAGACCGGACCAATCCAAGTGAATGCTACATTATCGATAATTTCTCTGGCCTTTTTGTAGTAGTCTTTTTTCTGTTCTTGGTGAAAATCAAAATACTCAGTGTGTATAACCAAGCCGGCCATGTAGGCTCCAATGGCCGGATGAAAGCCAAATTCATGGGCCAATAACCCCACTGATACTGCAATCAATAATAAAGAAAGAACGGTGTATTCACCTTTGCCCATTGATAACAAGCTGCGCAGGTTTACCTGTCCAATGATTGGAATTTTTCTGATCCAACCTTTGCTGGTGGGGAATAACCATTTTCCAATGATTATGATAATTAAGAAGAAAGCGATCACTTTACCTACGATCATGAAAATATCAGATCCGCTGACTTCAGCCTGCCCTGCTGCTATGGGAACCAGGATGGCCACAAAGGCCAAAGAAGCAATGTCATCCAATACGGCAGATGTCATGATGCCGGTGGCTGCAGGTGAGCCTGAAAGACCTTCAGACTTCAACGAAACCATGGTCAATGAGACAGCTGTAGCTGTCATGGCTAAGCCCACCATCAATGCGATATTGGGATCGCCCCAATACATCATGGCTGCACTATAAGCAATTGAGAAGGGTACGATGGCGCCAAAAAAGGCGATGCCCCAAGAGCGTTTTATACTTTTAACGAATTGGTCAACACATTCTTCAAAGCCCAAAGCAAACATGATTATGATGATACCCAGCTCGGAAATGTTCTTGATGAATTCAGGCAGTTCTTTGGGTAATATGCCTATGTTAGTCAACAGCGTGCCAAAGAATAAAAACCACAGAACAGGTGTTAATCTTGTGATGTGCGCCATCCAAGCCGCAAAGAAAACGCTGACCCAAATGATGGCCAATAACATCAAATCATGCATTGCTTAACCCTCTTTATTAGTTGTCTTTATTGTAACCTGCAGATTGAACTTGGTAAAAGTTATTCTCAAATCAAATCACCGACTTTTAACTTATGTCAAGATTATGGATGTATTTGCTGGAGCCTCTTCGCTGACAGAAAGGTGTTTCTGTAAAGCTGATGTGGACTCTTCTAATTGCGCTGCAGACTGAGCATGAATAATGGCCATCGGCGTTTGCTCATCAACTATTGCACCCACTGGTTTGATTTGAGAAAAACCAACTTGGTGATCAACAACATCACTGGCTTTGCGTCTACCGCCGCCCATTTGAATGAGGGATAAGCCAATATCTCGACAAGCCATTGAACTGATATAGCCAGGCTTATCAGGGTAAACCGCAGCAACATAGGGTGCGGGCTTAAAATGTTTTTCAGGTTTATCAATTAAGTCAGCTGGACCGCCATGAGCAACCACCATTTTGGCAAATAACTCTGCAGCTGAGCCATCATTCAAAACTTGGTTGATTTTGACTTTGGCCGTGTTAATGTCATCTGCCAGTTTGCCTATGACCATTAATTCTCCGGCTAAATTTTCCACCAACTCATGCAGGCGTGGATCAACTGCTGTTTGTGTTAAGTAATCGATGGTTTCAATGATCTCAACCACATGGCCCGCACTGTGTCCAACCACTTGACTCATGTCTGTGATCAAGGCTTTGGTCGTAATGGGTGAGACTGCAACAATACTTTCGGCCAAGGCTTGTGCCATCGGTAAGTTATCAGCGAAAGCGCCATTTCCACACTTGATGTCCATCACCAAACCATCAAGTCCCGAGGCCAGTTTTTTAGACAAAATAGATGCCGTGATTAATGGAATACTGTCCACCGTTGCGGTGATGTCTCTGGTGGCATAAACCCGTTTATCAGCGGGGGCCAAATTGGCAGTTTGGCCGATAATTGAACAGCCAATCTGTTGTACAATCTGTTCAAACTTGGAATTACTGATTTGGGTGTTGTATCCAGGAATGGCTTCTAATTTATCTAATGTTCCGCCGGTATGCCCCAGGCCACGACCTGATATCATCGGAACAAATGCACCACAAGCTGCAACAATAGGTGCCAACATCAAAGAAACCTTATCACCCACACCACCGGTAGAATGCTTGTCTAACAGAGGTCCATTGAGGTTCAAATGTTCCCAACTTAACACATCACCTGAATGCTTCATGGCCATCGTCAGGTCACGCCTTTCGGCCAAGTTCATATCACGGAAATACACTGCCATTGCGAATGCGCCAATCTGACCTTCTGTGATGCTGTCATCGGTGATACCGTTAACAAAAAACTGAATTTCCTCGGTGCTGAGCTCCAAGCCATCGCGCTTTTTCTTGATAATTTCTTGTGGTAGGAATTTCATGGTGATTGCATCTGTTTAAATTAATCCATTGAATGGTTTAACACCCTGATTATAAGGATGCCGGATGAGAGATTTTTGAAGCGTATCACATGACTGTTTATCAATGAACTGTAACATCCTTCAATTTAATTATTTTAAATGACACTGGCTGATTGTGCAAATCAATGACTTTAAAAATCACTTCGGCATAAAAACACACCCCCAACCCCCTCTCAAGAGGGGAGCTTGGGGCTGGTTTTTATAGAATGTCTATATAAACTGAATATCATGGCAGTTGATCATTGATTCAAAAAAAATCATCTTTACCTCCCCTCTTGAGAGGGGATTGAGGGGTGTGTCAATTAATTCAAATTCAGTGACAAATGCTTGAGT
>JBPOFV010000063.1:0-9336 GCA_051252335.1 Marinicella sp.
ACGGGTTCGCGTATTAAACGTTCAGACGTTGAAGGCGCTTTACCGATTACAGTTATAACAAGAGAACAAATTGAATTAAGTGGTGAATCTAACGCTGCTGACTTCATTCGTAACTTGACTTTTAACTCATCAGGATCTTTCAGACCACAATCAGGTAGTACAGCGCAAGGTGATTCTACTGTTTCTTTGCGTGGTTTAGGTGCGTCCAGAACTTTGGTCTTGATCGACAACCGCCGTTTGCCCAAATCACCGACAACTGGTTCAACTCAAAACTTAAGCACATTACCCATGGGCGCGATTGAAAGAATCGAAGTTTTATCTGATGGTGCTTCAGCTGTTTATGGTTCTGATGCGATTGGTGGTGTCATTAACATCATCACACGTACAGACTATGAAGGTGCTGAACTCATGTTAGGTGCTGCTGATGTTTCTATTCCTGCCAATGGCGGTGAAAGAGAAGAAGGTTCTATAGTATTCGGTGCTTCATCTGATCGTTCTAGCTTATTAGCTGGCGTTTCTTGGAATGACCGCGAAATCGTTTTCGCACGTGATTTTCCGTGGAATGTACCTGGCGCTTCAGTTTACGGCAACTCATTCACAACCATCACTGATGGTTTTGATAACTTTGACTGGACTTCTTACATTGGTGGTTGTGATTTCCCTGGTACTGGTTTTTACACAGTTCCTAACGCAAACTCACCTAATGGTACACGTTGTGCATACGACTTTACTTTAGTATCAGCCAATGAAGCCTCTACTGAAAACAAATCTTTCTATGCCAAAGCAACACATGAAATCAATGACAACTGGGAATTGTGGGCTAACACCACGTTCTCTCAAGCTGAGTCATTTGGTCGTTATGCGCCTGTTCCAGATTCATCGTACTTTTCTACGCCGTTGACTGCTAACAGCCCTAACAACCCAACTAACCCTAATTCACCTTTGTATGATCCTTCTTTAGGTTTGGACCCACAAACTGTGAACTGGTGGCATCGTTTTGATGCATTGGGTAACCGTGATGGCACCGATACAACTCAACAATTGGACTTCTTGATTGGTACCACTGGTACAGTGGGTAATGCTGAAGTTGAGTTTGGTTTACGTCACACTGACAACAGAACGAATTCAGTTGGTAGGAATTACTTATTGCGTTCTGCAGCCCAATCTTTGATTGAATCAGGTGCATATAACCTACTAGATCCTTACAATGCGCCAGAAAATGTATTGAACCAAATGAGAATCACCATTTTCCGTGAAGGTAAATACGATCAAGACGAGTTGTTTGGTTCTGTAGCCTTCGATATCTTCGATATGGATGGTGGCCCAGCTTCTATGTATGTAGGTGCTGAGTTCCGCGAAGAGAAATATTCTGATCAATACGATCCACAATCAGAAGCTGGTCAGGTGGGTGGATCCTCAGGAAACTCAGCTGCTGGTGATCGTGATGTGACTTCTGTTTTCTTCGAAGCATTATTCCCAGTATTGGATAACTTGGAAATCAACTTAGCGGGTCGTTACGATGACTACTCTGATTTCGGTGATAACTTCTCACCTAAATTGTCGGTAAGATGGCAGCCTCTTGATAACTTAACTGTACGTGGTTCGTATGGTCAAGGTTTCAGAGCTCCAACCTTAGATATTTTGACGGCTAAACCTTCGTTCTCAGCGACTTCAGTTCGTGATCCACAATCTTGTTTAGCACAAGGTCAAGTAGCTACTTGTTCATTACAAGTTAATGACACCGTTCAAGCCAATCCTAATCTACAACCTGAAGATTCTGATCAGTTCTCATTGGGCTTAGCCTATGAGCCAGTTGATTGGTTTAATTTCACAGTCGATTACTGGAACATTGAAATTACCAATCGTATCCGTCAGTTTACGGCTCAATTCTTGATTAATGAAGAATTGAATGGCCGTCCAGGTGTTCCTGGTTTAGGTTGTTTACGTTCACCTACGGGTTCAATCACCCAGTGTTTCACTGGTTTTGGTAACCAAGGTTTGGTTGAGACTTCAGGTCTTGATTTCAACGCACGATTCACTTATGAATTGTTTGGCGGCAACATGACTTCAAATTTCCAAATGAGTCACTTGTTAGACCAATCAGTTGATGGTGGAGCTGAATTAGTTAAGACGCCAGGCACTCCTGAAAACAGAGTTGTATTGTCTAACCAATACTCTTACGGTGATTGGAGCTTGGCTTACAACATCAACTACATCGGTGATCAAGATGCAGATGCCAATAATCTTTCTGCGCCATCTTGGACTACACATGATGTTCAAGTGAATTACCATGCTCCTTGGGACGGTCGTTTCACTGTTGGTGTTCGTAACGCTGGCGAGAAATTCCCACCAGTAGCGCGTGGCCTCATTGGTTCTCGTAACTATGACTTCAACCTTTATGATGGTTTTGGTCGTGTGACTTACTTCAGATACACGCAAACTTTCTGATCAGTCATTTAATGAAATGCATGGACTTTAATGGTTATCTAATTAAAGTCCATGTAATTAAACCAAGTATGTATCATCGCTCATTAACACTTTAAATTTTTAACTAGTTTCGTTTAAATGTTATTGTTCTCTTACAAAGAATTGCATCTATATAGTGAGCACTTGGGTGATGATACACCTATCAGAAATCTCAACAACATCCTTCTTTAACTCTGGTAGTTAGACACACCTGAACCAATCCATTTTGATAACGATTTTATAGACACAATTTCTCATTGAAATTGCTGGTGATAATATGGTCATTGCTTATTTAAATAATGTCAGTTTTGATTGCTTTTAATCATTCTTAAGAACATAAAAAAAGCCCACATGTTTAAATATGGGCTTTATTCATCCAAAAATTAGTTTTTAATTAACGATGAACTTTAAATTCTGCATAACAATTATTTTTAACAAACAACTCACCTTGTTGGTTAACACCCCAATTACCATCACATGGGTATTTACCTGCGCTGATTTCACGTTTGAATTCAACATCTCGGAAGGGGCCTCTGGTGTCACAGATTTTCAATTTATTTTTTCTGGACTTACACTTCAAGGTAAATGATTCTCTGACTGGAGGTTGGTTGCCAACACTGCCTTGAGGATAAGTCATGAATCTGGCTCTACATCCATCTTTGACCCAAATACCTCGTGAATCATAACCCCATCGATTATCACAACTGGTTGATGAGATGTTTTGTACAAACTCAACACGTCCTGAAGTATCTGCCTGACAGGTTCTGACTTGGCCGTAATTAGATTCACAAATGACTTCATATCCATGGTTACCAGGGTAATTAGGATCTTGTACATGTGCAGCTTGGTATTCAGTGATTCTGAATTGTGCATGACAGCCGTTACGTACCCACAAGCCATGACTTGAATAACCCCAATTTCCACGACAACTGTCACGATAACGGTCATTCATTTCTTGCACCAATTCAACACTTTGTAACTCAGGAACCTGACAGTGATTGATGTTGGTGCCAACCGAACGACACTCAACCAGACCATTGTTATAGCCAGGGTTGTATGGATCATTATAGTTTGGGCGTGATACATAAAAGTCGGCCTTACAACCATTTGAAACCCATATTTCATTGTGGTTAAAACCCCAATTGCCTTGGCAGCTTCGGTGACTTAATTGATGAATCAGTGAAACATCTGCGCCTTGTAAGTTTCTGGCACAGGTTTGACGACGGTAGCTGTAAGATTCACAGCGAATGATGTCATCTGTTTGGCCATAATGATCTTGGTAACGATCTATTTGAAATTCAGCTCGACAACCATTGGCTACCCAAACACCATAATAATCATAGCCCCAATTCCCTTGGCATGAATTGTAACCAATTTGACGCACCAATCTTACACCCCCGCTGGTATCTGCATCACAATGAGAACGCTGTCCTCGATATGATTCACAAACGAATCGATCACCTGAACCATAACGACTGGTACCATAATCTTTATTGCTTTTACGCTTATTAAATTGTTCTTCTGTTGAATTGTTTTCAGTCGACAATTTATCCAGTTCTTTGATTGCTGATGATTCAGCACTTTGCGTGTCTGCGGCTTTGCTGGTGACTTCGGCTGAATACACAGCTGATGACAGCAAAATTAAACTCAATATCATGTATTTTTTCATGGTTCTTTCCTCAAATAGCTTGGAATTATTTTAACTGCTTAACCAATAAAAAAGTGGAACAGATTGTAAACTAATTTTAAAAGCCAGCTTCAACCATGAATTTTGTTAAGTGGATTTGTTTTGATTCAATACCTCGAACATCTTCTCTTGGACCATAGTAAGTGCTTTAAGAGGTCTTAGCATCACTTTGAATTCAATGATTTTTCCATCATCATTACAAGTAATTATATCAACGCCATTTATTGAGATACCATCGATTTCAGCTTCAAATTCGAGTACTGCATGTTGGCCGTCTAAGACTTGTTTGAGGTAGGTGAATTTATTGGCCAATAAGACATAAAAGGCTGCAGTCAGGTACATTTTGGTTAATGGTTTTCCAACTTGTGGTGTGTGTAAGACTGGTGAATGAAAGACCACCTCATCAGCCAAAATGTGCTGCAATTGTTCTGGATCATGTGCTTGAATCAATTGATGCCATTGATTTATGGTTGTTTTGATGATGGATTTATCACTCATGACAATAAATATTCATTAGGTGAGATTTTTTCATGTTCGTTCTCAATTTCTGGGGCTAATTATTTTAACAACAGAAAGCGATACATGATGATAATATTTGAATTCATCATGAAAAAACAATCATTCTGGAAGGCTGGTAATACCACCATTTGGATTGAATGATCTAAGTCTTGTTTAGTGTGTGACATATAATTCTGTTTATGGCTATGAATTCAGATTTATTCGTCATCCTTGATTTGAAATATGACTGTCAATAAACATACTATGAGGAGAAAGCTATATTCCATGCCATTTCGACCACCACCAACCACAAACCAGCCGTGTGGCCAATGTACCAGGTATATTCCAGCGATGGTTTGGGTGATCAAATAAGCGGCTGCGATTCGCCACCACTTGCCGATAATTAAAGCCAAAGCACAAATAATTTCTAAGCAAGTTATAGTCCAGGCCAATTGCAGCCCCATGGGCCAACCAATTGCCGTAAAGAAACCACCAAAATCATCAACTATGCCAGTCACAACACGGAAAATGCCATGTATCAGGAATAATATGCCCACTGCCATGCGCAGCCATTGTATGGGTTGCTTATTCATCCAAAACCTCAATGTGACGTTCTCCTCGGTGTTGACTGGTTGTTCCATACACTGCTAACTTGCCAGGCTGGGCATTGCTGTTAAAGAACCGAATGGCTGAAAAACCGACTGCAGGCAGGCCATAATAAGTATGAGTTTGGTTGGTAAATGGATCTTTTCCATGGGTGTTTGGTAAGGAGTATTGACTGGTTTGTGAATCTCCAGCAAACAAGCTGAAATTGGCATGTCCCAAACCTGCTGTTTCCGTGATCAAAAGTTCGTGATTTTCCCGGGTAACAAACTTGCCAGTAGGATCTAGGTATTGGCCCGCTAAAAATGACAGCTCTGGGAGCGGTTCAAAATGTTCGAGTAGAGTGAAAGTGAAAACACCAGCAGATTTTGATAAATAACATGGAACGTTTCCGATACAAAAATAATCATTTGGATCAACAACGTTATTGCGGTATTGATCATGAACACTGGCATGAGTTGGAAATGCAAATGCTCCAAAACCTTCGTTCCAGCGAAATGGTATGGTTCCATCAGTAGCATTTTTATGATATCCCCAGGTTGGAAAACTCACCACCCATTCGGACTGTCCTCCAATGCTGGGTAAAACTTGAAACTCATTACTCAAATTGGTTTTCATCAGTAAGGCGCTGATTGCCTCATACCCTGTTGGCCAGCGGGTCATAATCGCTTGCCCGTTATGAACCACCAAGCTGTCTTTGGTACCGCTTGACAAGTTTGGTGTTTCTGCTTCTGGACGGGTGTGGGATGTGCTGTTATTAGGGTAGAAGTTAGCAAACACCAATGGCTCAACAGATAATGCATTGCCATTTCCCACATCAACCAAACTGACTGTGGCTGACAGTCCACCATTGGCTGGCAAAATGCCATGATTTGGGTTGTTTTGCCAATAGCCATCAGAATCATTCCAGCTTGAATTGAATCCTGAGCAAACGCCTGAACCATCTTGTGCAAATAGGGCTGAACCTACTGCCGTTTGTAATTCGCCCATTTCAATGATCTCAAGTACCCCGGTCTGCCATTCCCACCAGTCAAGGTTTTCTGGCACCATGACAGGTGAGCTCCCAAAAACATAATCTACTCCAATTACACATGATGACATGTCATTGCCAGAGTTGATCAAATCAATAGTATTGCTTTCGCTAATCCTATTAAGCATACCAAGCGTGGTTATACCCTGAGGTTTTAAATAAACATTGAAGCTTTTAATGATTGAGAGGTTGTTGCTTTCTTTGATGTGAATTTTAAGTGCTTTGTAGGTATCGGCATTGTTGGTGATACTGATTAAAGTGGTCATTTCTGGTGCCACTGAATAAAACGGTACTGAGATGGCTTGGCCTTGTCCAGTAGTGCTTAAATGAACCGCAGCCCATATTGAAAAGGGTTGAATCAATAAAAAAGCGATGATTTTAATTTGTATAGCCATGATGATATTTTTAAATAAGTTTAGATTAAGCAAAGTAGTCACTATATATTTGCTCATTTTTCAACAAAATTGTCTAATGAAAAACTTCCTTTTTTTCTCCTTTTTAAATTTTGTTAGTCAGGTTTTCATGGGGTTGGAGGGACATTGCATGCTGCAGGTATGATATTAGTTTCACCCTGCGCTAGGCTGTTGTTTTATGGCCTTCAAGCAGTCTGTATCAGGGTGACATAAATTGAATGATATGCCTCGAGTGTTTCGTTAATTCAACTTGATAAGAGTCACCATCTGTTTCATTTTTATAACTAGATAAATACATTGAAAAAACAATTGATGAGTAGTTATATGAATACTTAATAATTCATATAACTCAAAGGCCACTAGGCCAAATAGCCACCATCTACGGGTAAGCTTACACCCGTGATGTATTTAGCTTGTTCTGATGCCAGGAATAAATAAGCGGGTGCGATTTCATCAGGCTGTGCCATTCGACCCAAGGGTATCTGTGGCAAAATCATTTTCAACATGGCCTCATTTTGGGTCAGAGCAGAAGCAAATTTGGTGTCAGTTAAACCAGGTAAAACTGCATTGACTCGAATGCCAAATGGTGCACATTCCTTGGCGAAACTTTCTGTCATCGATATGATGGCTGCTTTCGATGCTGAGTAAAGTGACTGGTTGTAACCAGAAGTTCGACCATTAACAGATGATGTGTTGATGATTACACCTGATCCTTGTTTTCGCATTTGTTGCCCAGCTAATTGGCTCATGTGGAAATAGCCTTCAATATTGACTTCAATGGTTTTTTGCAGTGCTGCATAGCCCATGTCTAAGACATTACCAAAATAGGGATTGGCTGCTGCATTGTTGATCATCACATCGATTTGCCCAAGTTTTTCGATGGTTTGTTGTATCAATTGCTCTCGCGATTCTTTGTCACCATTGTGACAAGTGATGGCAGTCGCTTTACCACCGTTATCGATAATGGTGTTGGCCACGGCATCGATGCCTTCTTGTGAGCGAGAACTGACCACCACATGGGCTCCTGCACTGGAAAATTGATGGGCAATCGCTTCACCTATGCCTCTGCTGGCTCCAGTGATGAGGACGACTTTGTTATTAAATAGGGGCATGTGAATTCTCGACTATAAGTTAAAAAATGGTTATAAGAAAATGAATCATTTAATTTGCGATTTGGCTTGGTTCAACAACAAATCTCTGAACATTCCCAGCGGTTTAAAAGCGGGATTATCAGTTTGGCCTTTTTCATAACGGTAAAAAATTTGTTGAACAATGACAGCCAACCTGAATAAACCATAGATGTAATAATAATGGTAATTATCAATTTCAAGGCCGCTCATTTGAGCATAGTGATGCACCACTTCATCCCTGGTCAGCATGCCATCAAGGTAGGTAGGCATCATGCTGATTTGTTTAAATAATTCATGATCTGACCCTTCAACCCAATAGGCCAGGGAACAGCCCAAATCCATCAATGGATCACCAATTGTGGTCATTTCCCAGTCTAAAACACCGATGATTTGACGGTTGTTTTTGGGGTCGAATACCACGTTGTCAAATTTATAATCATTGTGAATCAATGTGTAAGAGCGGTTGTCTTTAGGTTGTTGTTCGACCAACCATTTTATGACCGGCTCTGCAATGTCTTGTGCCGGTAACACTTGGGTATAGCGATGGATCCAACCTGAAATTTGTCTGTCAATATATCCTGGGCCTTTGTTGAAGCGTTGCAATAAATCAGTCGGTGCCTGGTGCAGCTGGCTATGTACCGTGATTAATTCGTTACACAATAAGCTGAGATCCGTGTTTTGATATAAATCTGGTAATTGTTTTCTGATGATGATCCCATTTATCGGTTTCATTAGATAAAAATCACGATCAAAAACGGTGACATCTTGACACAGCAACAACACTTCAGGACAGAGTGAAAACACTGGGTTCAATTGTTGTAGAAGTTCAAATTCACGTTGCATATTGTGCGCACCTTTGGCCTTGGTTCCTGGTGGTGATGTGCGCATGACCCATTCATGTAAGTCGTCCTTGATTGAATAAGTTAAATTAGAAGCGCCACCTTTGAATGCTTTGAACTGAATAGGGCCCTGGGTATCGATGTGTTTGGCTAAATAACTAGCGATTTGGTCTTGCTGTTGTTGATTCATTATTTTATTGCGATGAGTTGGTAAACACTGAGTAAAAGATTGGCGACATATTGATCCGCATTCATGTTTTTCTTGGTGTATTTCCATGATTTAAGGTACCAATCTTGTAACATCACTTTTAACATGGCTGAAACAAAATCTGGATTGGTGCATTGGCTTAAACCTTGACTATTGGCATCCAAAATGCGTTCTAAGATAGCTGTTTCCATGAATTGTTCGGAAGCTATGAAGGTAGCCATCAGTTCCTTGTCTAAACTTTTGCATTCCATAAACACAAAATAAAACCATTTTTTTAAGCGTTCACTGATATAAATGTGTCTGGCCAGTAATTCATTCAATTCAAAGACAGGGTCTTGGTGACGGTATTTCTTTATCTTCAAACAGGTTTCGGCCATATGAATCATGGCATCATGAATCATTTTTGCTATTTGATTTTTGTTGGAAAAATATTTATATAATCCACCCATGCTGATGCCGGAC
>JBPOFV010000064.1:0-9256 GCA_051252335.1 Marinicella sp.
GTTTTTTCACAACAGTGGACGGTGCAAATGCTGGATGATTTAAATGATGCCCAAATCCATTTATGGCGAAAAAAATACACCAAGCAACTGAACCAAGTGATTCAAGATGACACCGAAATGGTGGCTGATTTTATCCCGCTATCACCCATGAACATGGCGGTAGTTAAACGTATCTTCCCACAGGCCCATGTCTTGATTCTCAGCAGAAATTTCGCTGATTTAAGGTTACACAATCATGTGTTTGGCAATTACCAAGTTCACTACACCCAATTCACCAAAGCGGCTAATCAAATGGTTGCCATGAATCCCAATGTCGCATTGGTTGATGTGGATGCCTGGCAAAATGGTGATGAGAGTGTGATTCAAAGCATCCAAGGCATATTCGGTAATGGGGTTAAACCTTTTTCCATGGCCGAGGTCACCCCTTTAGATCGCTTGATGTTTCCTTTCATGCATTGGAAAAACTACCAAAAGCAATTGAATAAATGATGTTAGATGCGCTGCAATGGGTGGTACTGGCATTGGTCCAAGGACTGACAGAGTTTTTACCCATTTCATCATCAGCGCATTTGATCCTGGCCACTGAATTTGCAGGATGGCAAGACCAAGGTTTGGTGATGGATATTGCTGCTCACTTCGGCTCCTTGCTCGCGGTTTTGATGTATTATCGCAAAGATGTCTTCCAGTTGTTATCTGGCCAGGATTGGCCCTTGTTTCAACAATTGTTCATAGCCAGTGTTCCCATCGCCTTGGTTGGGTTGGTGCTGGCTGAATTTATCGACAATCATTTGCGTGAAGTTTGGGTGATCGCTGCAGCATCTGCTTTTTTTGGTGTGTTGTTATGGCGCAGCCAAGATGCTGCTGGAACCACTGCATTGAATCTTAAAATTGCCCTGTTGATAGGCTTGGCTCAGTGCCTGGCATTAATTCCCGGAGCATCACGATCTGGAGTAACCATGACGGCTGCAATGGCTTTGGGATTAAGTAAAACACATGCCGCTAAATTTTCATTTTTATTGGCCATTCCAGCCATCCTAATGACTTCAACTTATGGTGGCATGAAATTAATTCAGTCACCCCACAGCTATGACCTGACAGCCATCGCTACAATCATAACATTAAGCTTTTTCGCCGCATGGATTTGTATCCATTGGTTCATGCGACTCATTGAAAAAATAGATTTTAAATGGTTCATGATTTATCGCTTGTTGTTGGCAGTGATCATCTTGTTAACTTTAATCTAAAGGAGCTCCTTTTAGTAACATGGAACAAACAACTAAACAAGAAAATGGATTGGCCAAAGAGGTCAAATTTGAAAGCCGATTTGGTACCATAACGGGTCTTCAGTGGGGCGTTGACAACAAGCATCAAATTCTGGCGCTTCATGGTTGGCTTGATAATGCTGCCAGCTTTTGGCATTTGGCACCCATTTTGGCCGAACAAGGCTACAAAGTGACCGCCATTGATTTTCCTGGTCATGGTCATTCAGATCACAGAGCGCCTGGGCATAACTACGGTTTTATCGATTATGTCATTGATATTCAAGCTGTGATAGAACAAATGCAACACCCGGTTTCCTTGTTGTGCCATTCAATGGGTGCTGCCATTGCCGTGATGTATGCAGCCGCTTTCCCAGAACATGTTAAACAAATGATTTTGATTGAAAATTTGGGACCTGTGCCTCCTTACCAACCAGGAAAAGCAGTGTCTTCATTGCGTGAAGCCTTAAAACTTTGGAGTAAGCACAGCCTCGAGCACAAACGCTTTTACCCGGATGTAGAAAGTGCCATAAAATCTCGTCAAGAAGCCACGCCAATGGATGCAGATATCATCAGACCTTTGGTCGAGAGGGGTTTGCAAAAAACTGCCAAAGGATACAATTGGCGCACAGATAAACGCTTGCGTTTACGCAGTTTTTTCCGGATGTCAGAAAATCAAATTCAAGAGTTTTTGGCGGCCACTGCTGTACCCACACAATTACTCATAGCTGAACCTCAAACCTATGCTTTGGCCTATCCTTCCATGAAAGATCGCATCAAAACCTTGAATCCAGATCAATTTGACCAACTGCCTGGTGATCATCATTTGCATATGACTCATGCCAAGCTTGTGGCTGATCGAATCATTAAATTCATGACCAAACAAAATTAACCTGTTGCTTCAGTTCAGTTAGTTTTTAAGCTGATCAATTAAACCAACGCTCATCTGAAAGCTACATATCCGGACCACCAAAGAAACAAGTGGGTAAGGTATCCTGTATGTCTTCAAAGTCTCTTGATGTACATTGCCACACCAGCTCATGGTTTCGTTCTCTTGGACTCAAGACGATGGTTCCGCCATCCATACCTGATTTTGCCGTATAAACCAAAGTGATGCGTCCACCTTTTGAAACCGTTATTGATTTCACCCAGTCATTGGCATAAGAATTAGGCCGCGGTAAGCCCAACTTTCTGTTGGTGTCTGGAAAACGCCCTTCCATCATGTAGTATTCCGCCACATGCATCTTGATCATGCTTGCGGTTTGTAAACCAGAAGCCCGATAACTGGCACGCAAGGCACGTTCTTGCAAAGCCGCATTTTCAGCTTTCATTTGTTCTTCTTGCAACTGTTTCATGGCTAAATCTTCAACCACATTATCTAAGGTAGATATTTGCTGATCTATGGCTTTTGACTGTTTTTGCGATTCTTGCAATTGTTGATCTATCAACTCACTTTGTTTTGCCGTGGCCGCCAATTGATCTTGCATGATCTGGGTTTGTGACCTGGTTTCTTCTATCACCGCCTTTTGTTTAAGCGCCAATTCCGAATCTTGATTTTTTACTGACTGCTGTAATTGTTCCACAGATTCATGTAGTTTAGCCTGTTCCTGCTGCCACAGTTGCTTTTGTTGGTAATTATCAATCATCAGATAAGTAACCAACAATACCAATAAAATGGCTATTATTTTCATATTCATGGCAACGGGCCTCTGTGTGTCTGTTTGTTATTTTAACTAAGTTCGATCTATTTGCTATGGCTTATTTATGACCCATTTTGAACCTTCATTCAAATCAAGTCTTCATTTCCGTGATAACTGGACCCGATTAATTAATGAAACCAAAACAAAACTTAACAGCATCAATAAATACCATGAAATCAATTTTGAACCTGACACCATTTGCCATTGATTGGTTTGGTTGGGGTAAATCCAGGTGTTGGTAATGGTTCCAATGTTCTCAGCCAGCCAGATGAACAATGCCACCAAAAACCAACCTAACAATAAGGGCATGTGTCGATGCGTCTTGATGATTTTAAAATAGATGGTTGTGTTGTAAAACATGATAATTGTGACCGCTAACAGCAGCCACCTCAAATCCCAAATATAATGATGAGTGAAGAAATTGATATAAATCAATGTCACTAAAATGATTGGGTAAATTTTCGGTGGGTAATTGTCATATTCAAATTCAAAAATACGCCACGCCCTGGCTATGTAACTACCCACTGCACTGTACATAAAACCAGTGAACAGGGGTACATTCCCTATACCAAAAGTATAGGCTTCAGGATATGACCACGAACCAATGGCGTCAGATGTCTTGAATAGTTCCATCACTGTGGCCACCAAATGAAAAACCACAATCACCACAAATTCCCGCAATGTTTCTAATTTACCGATTAATAAAAACAATTGAAAGCCGATGGCTGCGAGAAAAATAAAATCATAGCGATGAAGACTTTCAAATGGGTACCAATACTTGGTGATGATCATCACCGTTAAAATAAACCCACCAAACAAACAGGCATAAGCTTGTTTTAGGCCAAACAGCCAAAATTCTTGAATAAAGGTTTTGATGTTTATGTTCATGTTCTAGCGCCTTAAGCAATGTTAAGGCATGATCATAATCAACAAATCAGGCTAATTTGTGACTTTTCAGTGCCGACTTATGACAGCTGCATCAAAGGACGACGCAGCTGTTTAAGTCATTCTATTAACCTGCTGGATAAATGTAACTGGCTTGCAGACCCAAAGGAATGCCAAAACTCCAATATGCCAATAAGAACAACGTCCAACCAATCAAGAAAGCGATGGAGAATGGGATCATCAATGCGATTAAAGTACCCACCCCAGTGTCTTTCACATATTTCTGACAATACACCACCACCAATGGGAAATAAGGCATCAAGGGTGTGATAATGTTTGAACTTGAATCACCCACACGATAGGCCGCTTGCGTTAAATCTGGAGAAATACCTAACTGCATCAGCATAGGAACGAAAATCGGCGCTAACAAGGCCCATTTACCTGAAGCTGAACCCACAAATAAATTAACAAAAGCCGTCAAGAAAACAATTCCAACAATGGTAACACCACTGGGCAGTGCCATGGATTTCAAGAATTGCGCCCCTTCAATAGCCATCAAAGCACCTAAATTAGATTTGGCAAAGGCAGCCACAAATAAAGCACAAAAGAACACCATCACCAGATAATAGGACATGCCCGTCATGGCTTGGGTCATGGCATCAATCATGTCTTTGGTATTTTTAAAGGTGCCTGAAACAAAACCGTAAACAGCTCCTGGAATCCAAAACAGTAAGAAGATCAATGGCACAATCGATTGCATCATCGGTGCTTGGAATACCGCCAGCTCACCTTCATGTCGCAATGGTGAATCAGGTGACCATGCAGCCCAAACCAGTAAAGCAATTCCAATTAACATCACTGTAGAAGCGATGTAAAAAGATTTTCTCTCGGTGCTGGATATTTCATCCAATTTAGGTAAATCTTCTGTATCGCCATCCAATTTTGTGTCATTCAGTCTGGGCTCAATGATTTTATCTGTAATGTACCAACCCACTAAAATAATAAACAAACTCGATACTGATGTGAAAAACCAGTTGTTTAAGGGGTTAACAGTCATCGCAGGCTGGATGATTTGAGCCGCACTTTGAGTAAAACTTTGTAACAGTGGATCAATACCTGATGGCACAAAATTAGCGCTGAAACCACCACTGACACCAGCAAAAGCTGCAGCAATACCTGCCAAGGGATGTCGACCCATGGCAAAATAAATCACCCCAGCCAAGGGAATCACCAACACGTAACCCGCATCTGTCGCGGTGTGACTGACGATGGCAACCAGAATGATGACAGGTGTTAATAAAGCTTTGGGAGTTCTGCGCAACATCAACTTAATGGCGGTGTTGATATAGCCAGAATGCTCAGCAACCCCAACACCCATCATTGCTACTAACACAACGCCTAAGGGTGCAAACCCTGTGAAGGTGGTCACCATGGTCGACAAAAAGTTGGCCAGTGCATCACCGGTTAGAAGGTTGTTGATGATGATTGATTCACTGGTTCTTGGATCAATGGCACTGAAGTCCACACCAGATAATAACCATGAAAGAACCCAAATAAGTAATAAGGCAAACAGAAATATAATCGCCGGATCGGGAAGTTTATTGCCCACCCGTTCTATGGCATTGAGGAAACGGGCGACAGCACCAGGTTTGGTGGTTTCAGTCATGATCTACTCCTAAAATTAACACCAGTTGTTATACCTAATTATGCCCCTTTATTCAAGCAAGATTCGAGTGATTCTCATTCGTTTCCATATAATTCAATGGCGTCCCTTTTTGCTTTAGCTAAATTTTTCGATCATTCAAAAATAAAAAAGCCACCAATTTGCATTGGTGGCACATCATGTTCACATCGATTACTTAATCAAAGCCATGACCGAAAATTAAATCTCCATCATATTCATAAGCGCCTGCATCAAATGGACCAAATACATTGCCCACTGTACTGGTATCGACGCCTCGGTTTTGATTGTTGAGGTCATTGAATTGATTTGGAAATAAATTATTATCACAAAAATCTATAGGATCAGATGCCAGTGTCAGTTGAAAGTCACCAGAGCTGGCATTGGCAAAAAGCGGGTCATTGGTTAATACCGCACCCACATTTCCACTTAAGCTTTGACTTTCATGGACCACAGTACAATCTATTTGTGACAAGCTGTTGCCATTAAAATTAAACACATTACCTTGGTCCCAAATAATGGAGTTAAATACATTCACGGTTTGAAGACTGTCTAAATTGTCAGCAGTAAAAATATGATTGGGCTCATTTCTTACGAGTGTGTTGTAGATAAAATCCAATTGTGACCCTTGATTGACGGCACCATCAATTTTGAATAAATGATTAGAGAAATTTTGATTGGCTCCTCTGTTGTCTCGAAAAAGATTGCCCTCCAAATACAAATGAGCACCGTCGATAACATCAAAACCACTGACCTCATTGGATTTATTGAATTTAACTTCAGTTTGAGCGATGTTGGCGATGCCACTTTGGCCTATATACCCAGCCGCACCTTCACCATTGGTATTCGGGAAATAGTTTTCATTGATTGAAGAACAGGCTTCTGAAGATGCATAGCGACACCCCAGACCATCCTGTTGCATAGTTAAATGAGCCGATTCAGTCACCACCATGGCAGCGCCATACGTAGAGCCTTCATTATAATCAATGATGGTATTAAGTAAGGTCGCACGGGTTCCTGCTCCTGTAAGGAAAATACCACCACCACTTAACCCATCTATGGCACTTGAATAGTTTCCTGTAATTCTGGCCGGATAAGAATAACTGCCTTGGTTAACTAATTCAGAACCACCTTGTAAATAGATACCACCACCTCTATTTGCTCCATTATAAAATATACCTGATGGGTTAACGATAGAGTGATCACGACCACTGTGGTTATTTATCTGACAAAAATCATGAGCAAAAATACCGCCCCCGTTAAATTCAGCTGTGTTGCTGTGAATGGCACTGTCTGCATCCAAATTCACTGTGGCTTCGATGGTACAAAATACACCACCACCATATCCTGTGGCCATATTGTCTCTGATAACTGAGTTTTCTAAGCTCAAGCGCGCGTTGGAACCTGTGACATGAATGCCAGCGCCTTCATTGCCTACGTTGTCATAAACCACAGAATTTCTTAAGATTAAATTAGTCTTACCTGAAACTTTGATCCCCCCTGCTCCACTGGCAGTGGTGTTGTTGCCATCAAATATTTCGAAGTTTTCGATGATTACGGTGATTGTTATGATCTCATTGGCATCAACTTTTACCACCGTTCTGTTATTTGAATTAAGACCACTCCAGCGCGATTTATTGTCACCTGTTATACCTGCCTGGGCCGCTAAACAATTGTCATATCCACCTTTGATTACTTTTAATTTATCAATGGTGAAATCATTGACGTGTAATTGTTCAGATGTAACCCGTATTTCAAGGTCATTGTCATTGTATGCTGTAAATAAATTGTTGTAGTCACAATCCGGGCCCAATCCAACCGTTACAAAAGCCTGCAAACTGTTCATAGTCATGATTAAAAACACACTCAATAAAAATCTCATATTCCACCTCTGATTTAAATATTCGGTTTTACAATTTGAAGTCTGAAACAGCCTGAAAAGAGTCTGAATCCTTTCTGAATAAACTGTTTATGTGAACTGATTAACAATTTTGAACCAGCGTTGTGAAGCTTAAAATGTGTATTTCAACGATCTTATTTCATTTATAATATGCCAATTCCTGAGGGGTTGTTGCAGCCTAAATTGTGACTAGACAACCATTCTTTGTATTTGAGCCACATTATTTTCATGATCTATACCCTGAATAACATTCAATTCGAAGTGAAAAACCAACATGTTCTGGTGGCTGGCAAAGTGATTCCAATGTCTACTAGAGGACACCAATGTTTGCAACTGTTTTTAGCTTCTGAAAACCAGGTATTAAGTAAAGACTTTATCTTGAAAACCCTCTGGAGTAACGTAATCGTCAGTGATGATTCTTTGTTTAAAGTGATACAAGAAATCAGAAAAGCTTTGCGCACAAGCGGCTTAAATGAAGAGGTCATCACCAATGTTTACGGCAAAGGATATCAACTACAACCACCCGTAACTTCTGTTTCTAAAAAACCGATTAAACGATATTTGCTCTGGTTACTGCCTTTATTATTGGCTACAACAATCATCATAATAATGTTCCGCCAGCCTCAGATGCAGATTTCAGATGAAGTATTTAAACAAAAAGTATTGCAACTTGAATCCAACTTAACTACTCAACCACTGGATTTAAATGGATTTAACTTGGGCCCTCAACCACACCCTTCAGATCAACTAAAACTGGCTTATCTAAAAGGCTTAGAGCGGTATAAGTCAGGCGATTATGATCGCAGTATTGAAATCTTATTAGCTGGCATTAAATCCAGTGGCAATGAACCATCCAATGCCGTGTTGGCTGATGCTAATTTACTGTTATCTAGAATGTATATTTACCGCTCAGATAAAGAGTCATTGCAATATTTTCTGGATCAAGCGGAACACCACTACAGCGAAATAGGAGATCAAGCAGGCTTAATTTCAACGGCCATTTCGCGTGCCAGATACCACCAAGCCATTTATCAATTCCCTGAATCGATTGTACTTTTAGAGCAAATTTTAGTCCAAGCGATGAGTGACAATGACACCTACAATCAAATGAGGGCAATCAGTAATTTAGCGTACTCTTTCGAACAGACCAATCAAGCCAACAAGCACGTTCAAGCATTGGAACAAACACTCAATCTCGCTTTACAAATTCATGATGGTGACTATGCAGCCTATGCTTATGGTGCACTGTCCCAACATTATTTGGAACAGGCTGATTTTGTAAAGGCCATGAAATTTGCTCAGCAAGCACTGAAGTTTGTACTTGAACAACAAGACACCAATATATTCCAACAAGGATACAGCGCTTTTTATAACCTCTTACATGAGTTAGGTCACAATGAATTGGCCCAAAGCCATTTGCAGTCAGCGATTGATATTCAAGCGCACTTCAACAATGAAAGTCTGCTGATTTTGGCTGAAATCAACTTAGCCAAAGCCCACATGACAGCTGGCGATTTTATCTCTTCGAGTGAATTATTAAAAACTTTATTAACCACTGAGTTGACCAACAATGAACGATTGGAGGTTTCTGCTTTATTGGCGCTCAACAGTTATTTTCGCCAAGACAACATCACTGCTTATACCGAAGCTAAACGAGTCTATGAATCATCAGATGTAGATACCCAAACACTTTTGGTCGCAGGCACCGCACTGGCACTGGCCAGCCACCAATTGGAACGTAATGATGAATCCACCAAGGTCTTTTACAGCCTTAAACCAATGGCCAACAAAGATTGGTTGTTTGCTTATAACCAGTTTTTACAATTAGCAC
>JBPOFV010000065.1:0-9024 GCA_051252335.1 Marinicella sp.
AACATAAACTGTTAGAAAAGGTAGTTGTAAAACACCTAAGCCCACACCTAAAAATAAACGCAATGTGATACCTGCTGCAGTTAAGGCAACGCTGCGATATATCCATCTTTTATGTGCAGATATTTGACCTTTTAGTGCATAAAAGAAAGCCAGACCCGTAGTCAATAACCAAAGTATAGCTAAACTGCCGAAGCCGAGTTTAGCTACCCAGCCACCATCGGCATCAATCGCCATCAATAAGCCAGAAATACCACCAAAGGCGACACAAATTACGTACAGTAATCCAATGCTTCGATGTATGGATTTTGAACTTTGGCGTATTTTTTTGCTTAATTGTAACGGTGTTAACAACAGGGCCAAACCGGCTGCATAAAAATGCATCGGAGTTACCCAGCCAGCTAAGGCCATTTTTACTTGGAAAAGGTTTTTGGGGTTAATTTCTTGTAACAAAAAAGTGAATGCATAGTAACTGACTCCTATGCAAAGGATGGTGTAAATGACAAAGTTAAACATTTTAAAGAATTTGAACATAACGAGTACTTTTGGATTTAAAGATGTTGACCAATATGAAGCTTTTTAAGGCTGAATTCGTCTCATTTGGCCGAATTGGACGTTTTTTTAAGTCACGTGTCATGTTTATCAAAAAAAAATCGAATTAATCTGTAAGTTATCAAGGAAATAAGGATGAAATATATAATTACTTTTTGTGTATTGGTGTCTACTGTCAACATGGTTAAAGCCCAAAATTTATTGGCTAATGGAGACTTTGATACCGATACGTCTGGTTGGTTTGCTTTTTCTACCATCAGTTGGGTCAGTGATGATGGGGCACCGATCTCAGGAAATGGTAGTATGTTGAACACGGGGTCTTTGAATAACAACAGCAGTTTTCCAGCCATTTCAGACCAATTCACGGTGACCCCTGGATATTGGTATATGTCTGGAGTTTCGTTTAAAGTGCCAGCTGCCAGTCCAGTACCGTGGGCATGGTACCAAATTTTTTGGTATGACGATATGGGCGTTGAAATTGATCGTTCAGACCAAATTGGTGCTGAATTTGGTGTGCCCAATGATGTCTGGGAACACCTGGTTGGCATAAGCCAAGCACCCGTCGGAGCAGATATGGGCGAGTTGAGAATTTATTTGCAAACTGGTGATGTAGGAGAACCTGATATACCTTTTGGCATGTGGGATGATGTCTTTGTAGTCGCTGAAACTATTTTTGCAAGCGGTTTTTGAAAATTTACCTATTATTCAGATTGTAAGGCTTCCAGTTGGTGCTGTAAGTCGATGATGTGCTGTCCCCAAAAATTGTGGCTGTTAAACCAGGGGAAAGCTGGTGGAAAAGCTGGGTCATCCCAACGTCTGGCCAACCATGCAGTGTGGTGAATCATTCTGAGTGTACGCAAGGATTCGATCATGGTTAATTCATTGAAAGGAAAGGCTCTGAATTCGTCGTAAGCCTGAATGATTTTTTGCAGCTGAGTTTGCTGTTCTGGTGGCTCGCCAGATAACAACATCCAAATATCTTGAATCGCTGGAGCAGCCCTTGAGTCATCGAAGTCGACTAGATTAGGAATCTCGTCCCGCATTAATATGTTACCAATATGTAAATCCCCATGCACCCTAATCGGTTGAGCATCGATCAGTTTTTCTTCAATCAGTGGCATGATTTGGCTGGCCAAGTTCAGGTAGGTGGTCTTGTGCTCCATAGGAATGAATTGCTCAGCAACATAAGTTACGCAACTGTGGCCAAAAGTATTGGCATCTAATTGGGTTCGATGCACAAATTTCTTTTGTGAACCCACATTGTGCAACCTGGCCAAGGTTCTTCCCATTATCGCCAAGTTATCTTGATGATCCAATTCAGGCGCATGCCCACCTTTTCTGGGAAACAAGCTGAATACAAACCCCTCGAATGTATAAAGGCTTTCACCCTTCGGGTTTTTCAAAGGTGTCACAATCGGCAAATCATGCTCATGTGCTTCAAAGCTGAAGTCGTGTTCTTCTTGAATTTGGTCTTGGGTCCATCGATTTGGTCGATAAAATTTTGCAATAACCGGTTCAGAGTCCTCTAATCCAATTTGGTATACCCTGTTTTCAAAACTGTTAAGTGCTGAAACCCGACCATCAATAACAAAACCTTGAGATTCCATGGCATCTAAAATTAAATCAGGTGAAAGTAAATCAAAAGGGTGTTTAGGCGTTGAATTCATTCGCGCATTGTAACAAAGCAATTAAGGGGATGATGGATTAATTCGAGCGAGATCTTTGAAATTAAAAATAGGTGGTGTATGAAAATCATGAGTCCATTCTGGGTTCACGTTAGTCCGAGTCGTTAAAATGTTATACTGGTTTCCATTGCAAACTACCTATGATTAGATGACTTTCAGCTGGTTAACCATTGCTTATTATGCCTATTGGGCGTTGTTGATTTATGTCACCTTACAAATCATTCAACAATACACCATCAGTTCTCGAGCATCGGCTTGGCTATTCACGGTCTATCTGTTTCCAGTCATTGGTTTAGTCTTGTATTTTATTTTTGGGGTCAAACGGCATAAACGTAAAATGTACCATCAAAAATTAACCGCCAACCAAAAATCATTGGAAGATTTTCAAGCTAAATTCAATGCTGAATCTTTACGTGTCATGCAAGAGCACAAGTCTCAATTGAAACAATTTCATGGCCTGACTCAAATGATATACAACAACAGTTGCAGTCGATTGACGGTGATGAATAAGCTTACATTATTAGAAAATGGTGAACAAAAATTCCCTCAACTGTTTACAGATATTTTGGCAGCCCAACACACCATTCACCTTGAGTATTACATTTTTAGGTTTGATGAAATTGGCAGCCAACTGGTTCAATTGTTAATACAAAAAGCCAAATCCGGAGTCTGTGTTCGGTTTATATACGATGATTATGGTTGTTTAGGACTGAATCAAATTGTGCTACAACGCATGCGTTCCAGTGGCATCGAAGTGTTCCCATTTGCTGAGATTCGTTGGTTTGCTTTTACGGAACGTTTGAACTACCGCAACCACAGAAAAATTGTGGTCATTGATGGATGTATGGCGTATGTTGGTGGTATCAATATTGGTGATGAATATCAAAACACAGATGAACAAGACAGCATGGGTTTTTGGCGAGATTCACATCTGAAAATTGAAGGCCAAGGGGTGGCCTACTTACAAAATATATTTTTGAATGATTGGAATTTCTGTGCCGAGCAGACTGTGGAAATTGAAAATGAACTACCGACTGATTTTGCAGATTTACATGAAGATGAATATACCATGTTGCAAGTGGTTGCCAGCGGCCCTGATTCAGCACAGCCAGCCATTCTGTTTTCTATCTTAAATGCCATCCACAATGCTGAATCTGAAATATTAATTACCACGCCTTACTTTATCCCCAACCCCGCTTTAATCAAAGCATTGAAAATTGCGGTTCTCAGCGGGGTGTCAGTAAAACTATTGGTGCCTGATAAATCCGATGGCAGAATTGTTAATGCGGCAGCACAATCATTTTATTATGAGCTGATGTTAGTTGGTGTTGAGGTGTTTAAATATACGCGAGGATTTATCCATGCCAAAACGATGGTGGTAGATGGTTTTTTAAGTATCATGGGTACTGCAAATTTTGATGAACGAAGTTTCGAATTGAATTTTGAAGTCAATGTGTTAATTTATGATGAGGATTTTGCTACAGAATTAAGTAATTCATTTGCAGCAGATGTTAAACAGGCCAAACAACTCAATGTAGATTATTGGGAAAAAAGGTCAGTGGTGAAAATATTCATTGAAAAGGTGGCTCGTTTGATCTCACCCATTTTATAAGTTTTTTATTTTAATTATTAGAGGGTTACATATGTCTGAAGTGTTTGTGAATTATCAATGGTCGGTGTTGGTTTTGGGTTTAACCGGGGCTTTGTCTTTGTTGCAGCTGCTGATTTTTGATTTCATGGCTATAAAACTTAAACATCCTCCTGGGTTCCCAATAGAAAGCAGCCATAAAAATGTGTTATTCAGGCTTTCAAGGGCACACGCCAACACCAATGAAACTTTGGGGGCGATGATCGTGATGTTTTTATTTGCGGCTTTCAGTTCTGCAGATCCAACTTGGGTGAACAACCTAATGATCAGCTATTTGTTAACTCGTGTATTACATATGATTTGTTACTACGCTGCGTGGTCAACACTCAGAGGGGTGGTGTTTGGTTTAAGCATTTTAAGTTTGATTGGTTTATTTGTCATTGGTTTGATGGCTTATATTTAATGAGGCTTTCAAAGCATATATCGGCAGATTGATTGAGGATCCAGTGACTAAAGGAAAGTTCAAAACAGAAAAAATCACTGAAATGAGCACCAACGAAAGAATCCTTCGTGCCTTTGGACCGCTGGGTGGTGGCCTATTATTGGATTTCGCCGATTTAACTACATTTGGCACCATTGGCTTTTACTTAGGATCTTTGGTGGGTGGTTTATTGGGTTGGTGGTTGGCCACTGTCTATCGGTTTGGTCTGGTTGGTCAATGTGTCATCATTGTGCTTGCAGCTGCCTATTGCACATTACCTGGCACCGGTATGTTACCAATAGCCACAGTTATATTTGCTTTGATTAAATTTTCTGAAAAAAGAAAGTTAGGCGATTAAGTGTGGTTAACGGCCAAGATGAATTCATCAATGGTTTCTTGTTCATTGTGTTGGTGGATGATTTGTTCATGTTTGGAAATGGTCATACCTGACTCAAGTAACCTCTGTTTGATTGATTCAATATCATGGTAGTGAACATACACAGATCCTGGCGAAGATTTTGAACTTTGATAGCCTTCATTGTGCGCCTCACCAGATGTGGTACTGATGTACAAAATTCCATTGGGTTTAAGCATGCCGATCATTGTATCTAACAAGCTATAAGCATCTTGTTCATTTAAATAAGGTAAACAGAAGCCACACATAATGGCTTCGAAATTTTGCTCTAATTGTTGAATCGACAAACAATCCATTATTTTGTAAATGGCTGTAGGATTGTGCCGTATTGCTTGGGCAATCATGTTGGGTGCCAAGTCTATTCCAATCAAGTTCATATTTGGATTCTTATTCAGCAGATAACGACTGACATTCCCCGGTCCGCAAGCAACTTCTAATAAGTTTAGAGAGCCAGTAGGTAACAGTTCACAAAACCAATCATAAGTCGGTTGATACAACTCAAAATCTTTAAATTTATCCCAATATTTTTCTGCCACAGCATCAAATGTACGTAGGGTTTCTTGGTATTTTTCCATGGGTTTATTATGACCAAAACAACATTATATAATCAAACAATCATTGATTTAAAATGCCAGGCTTTCCAGCCTTAATCAACTTGTCATGGATTATGGGTATCAGGGCTGCGGTGAATTTTGGTGCATCGTCGGAATGTAAATGTGACCATTCAGGTAATCTGAAGCCTTGAAGTTCATCATGATCTTCGAAATGTACGCCAACTGATTCAGTGTCTTTAAGTAAGCGATCCCAGTATTCTGCACGTGGTTGTAAGCGGTTTTCACGAGGCCTGTAATCACCGCTAGATGGTAATCGAATGAAGACCACATCACCACCTCTTTCGCGGATGGCTTCAATGTCTTTTATCACATCTTGCATAAACTTATCCAGATCAAAAGGTGCTGGACCAAGTTTATCTCCCATTTCCATAAAACCTCGCCAAGTCATTTGTGCTTTTAATTGATAGTCAGCTTGATCTTCAACTTTCCAAAACATTTTTGTATCTCGGTCTTTAGCAGCTTGTGAAATTTTCCAGACGGTCATTCTGGGATCAAAGACACCGACTCTATTAGGCATTTCGATCCGTTCTATCAGTGTGAATAATGGCCAGTTTGATAAATCATAAAAAGCCAAGTATGGTTCGATGAGCATACTGATTTGTTGGCTCAACCATTGGGTTGGACTTTCTTTGGCATAATATTCAGGTGCGTCAGCTGAAATGCCGCCACCGTTTCTGAAAAAACTAGCTGGAGTGATCCCTACATACAGCAAACCTGTAAAGTCTTCATCTTTGGCTAAATTTGCCAATATGGGTCTTGGGTTGGTACCTGCTAACGCCAATTGTATCGGTCGGGTTCCGGTGTTAACCTCATAGCTGTCTAAATCAAAATCAAATAAAATACGACTGGCGCCGATGATGGCCACAGTGTTTTCATCACTGTGATCAATTTGTCTTCTTTGTATGGCCCACAGTCCATTGTTGTCAATGTATGCTTCAGGCTCATAACCCCAAATAACGCGTGCATTGTATTCCCAAGCAATCACACCAAGGGCCATCAACACCACGGCCAATAGCAGAGCAGGCTTCCATTTTACATCTGGAATCGGTCTGTTCTCATGAAAGTAATAATCTTTTGCTTTAAGGTCAGAACTGGAAATAGATGAAGGCATCGCCGCTCCCCTGTGTGATGATGATTAAAAATAGCATTAAGCCCCAGAGGGTGCCTAACACCGGCCATGATGTTTTAGCAACCACAGCTTCTAATGAAGTGTTTCTCATTCGCCAGTGAGTGAACAACATTCCTAACGTTACAATGCAAGCCAGAATAATATGAATGGTCGCCAGTACGGGTTTGCCTTCTGGGTTGAAACCTAACATGGATTTAACCAAGCCGAAGGCTTGTGGAAAACTTTGGGCTCTGAAGAAAACCCATGTGATGTTAACCAGTAAATAGGTGAGTAATCCCAACATAAGTTGTATCAGTCTACGTTTAATCCATACGGCATCTCCCAAGGTCTTTTTCAAAACCCTTTCAGTGGACAAATACAAACCATGTAATCCACCCCAAACCACAAATGTCCAGCTGGCACCATGCCACAAGCCACCAATCAACATAGTCAGCATCAAATTAATATAGGTTCTGATGGTTCCTTTTTGATTGCCACCTAATGGAATATATAAATAGTCTCTGAGCCATGTTGACAAGGATATATGCCACCTGCGCCAGAAGTCCGAAAACCCGATGGCTGCATAGGGATAATTGAAGTTACTGGGCAAAGAGAATCCGAGTGTGAGAGCGACCCCAATGGCGGTGGTTGAATAGCCAGCAAAGTCGGAAAATATTTGTCCGGCAAAGGCAAATGTGCCTAACCAAGCATCGATGAATGAAACTGCCCCTTTGGTGCCGTAGACATCATCTGAGATGGTAGCTAAAATGCCATCAGCAATGACTACTTTTTGAAACAATCCCAAGGTAATCAGACCCAAGCCCCAAATCAACATATTTCGACTGGCCTTACGTTCTTTTTCAAATTGAGGTAATAAGTGTGTGGGGCGTACAATTGGACCTGCAACCAATTGAGGAAAGAAGGTCACAAATAAAGCGAAATCGAGAAAACTCTTACTGGGCTCTGCTCGTTTTAAATAAACATCCAGTGAGTAAGCCATGGTCTGAAAAGTATAGAATGAAATGCCGACTGGTAAGATAATGCTCCATTCTGGAACCTGGTAATCAATGCCGACAGTAGCCATCAATGCTTGCCAGTTTTGTAACAGAAAATCACCGTATTTAAAGAAAGCCAAGATACCTAAATTGACCAAAATGCTGATCATCAACAACATTTTACGCGTACTTTTCTTATCAGATTCGTGAATTTTATGAGCCACTTTCCAATCAATGATGGTCGACAACCAAACTAAGACAATGAAGGGTGGGTTCCATGCCGCGTAAAACAAATAACTGGCAATTAATAAGTTAGTCTTTTTAGTACGCCAAGAGAATGGCAAGTTGTGCAACAACAAGACAATGGCAAAGAAGACAATGAACGTCAACGAATTGAATAACATATTAATCCCCCAATTAATGTAACAATCAGACTGTTATTAATGGAAAAGTATACCATAGGAGAAATGAGTTTTTGAAAACTCAAAAAAAAAGCCTGAACTAGCCAGGCTTAATGGGATTGGAAATGAAAATAAAAAAGTTTTTATTATTCTGATATTTCTGATAATAAAGCAGGATTGGTGACCAACTCACGGATGCCGTGGGCTTTGTGCTCATCAAAAGGGTTGCTTTCACACCATTGACTCAAACTGTTTATGTCTAACTTGGCACAATGTGGCCTCACACTCCAAGTAACCTGTAATGGAGAACAGCTTTGTTCTGTGTATTTAGGTCCTGTGGTAGAACCAGCAAAAACCACAGGTTTACCTGTGTTATTGGGAATGTTTTTGGCCTGATGGTAATCGTTACTGATTTGAGCGCCAGCATAACGCAATTCATCAAAACTCATGGCGCTGGTGTCATTAACCAAGGTGAAAACTTGGGTTTCTACCCGTAATGTTGGGTTGGCGCATTTGTCTGATATACATGAGCCTAAACCAGCACCAGGCGTGACTTCACATGAGCTGTGAACCCAATGCATTTCGATGGTGTCACCGGGGACAATTCCTTTACACATGTTTTGAGTTGGCATTTCCAATTCTGCTTGGCTCAAATTTTTACTCATAGCACATTGATAACCATTGGCCTTGCCATCATCAGTTTTGGCTAAGATTGAAAAGTCTTTGGCTTTGTGTTCGGCATTGACATGAAAGTGTATGTTACACAGATTCATATTTTGATAGTCATCAGCTAAGGCAAAAATGCGATCATTGCTGCCCATATGACTGTCAATGTCTCGAGGTGTTTGTGGGCCAAAACCTTCACAAACATCAGCGGCCATTGATGGAGTGGATAAGGTGGTAATAGTTGCCATTAATAAATACTTTTTCATGTCTTTCTTAGGTGCAATTAATAGGACTAATCATGATACTCATTTTTAGTGTAAAAAACGTGAATAATAACAAGATTTCATAATAAATTACCGATTTCAGATCGATATATAAACAGGATTTGTAATTTCAGTGTCGATTTTTTTGAGTTGGTGTTTAAAAGTTATTTTATATATTACAGCCAAAAAAAATGCCCTGAGTTTTTTACCAGAGCCTTTAAGATATTTTCTGAATTACTTTAGGATATAAATCATAAAT
>JBPOFV010000066.1:0-8961 GCA_051252335.1 Marinicella sp.
AGCTGGAGTAGCGGCCAGTTTCTCTGCGTAATTTTGCAATTTCCATTGGGAAAAACGCAACACAATTGGAAAATTCGATCCGACTGCTTGACGCATATGGCTGATCATGGTGGCAGCAAATCGGGTTCTTTGTGCGATGTCTCCGCCATACTCATCAGTTCTTAAGTTTGTTTTGTCCCAAAAAAATTGATCCAAAAGGTAACCATGTGCACCATGAATTTCAACTCCATCGAAACCTAACTTTTGTGCTTGCACTGCAGCTTCAACGAAAGCAGCAATAACCTCTTCAATATCAGCTTCATCCATGGCCAGACCATTGGGATTATTCGGAGAGAGCAAACCAGATGGACTGTATGCTGGTATTGACTCATCAGGTTGTAAACAATCTTTACGTACTCCACCCACATGCCAGAGTTGAGGCATGATTTTGCCGCCTTCAGCATGGACAGCTTCTACAACTTTATGCCAACCAACCAATGCGTCCTCACCGTAAAAAAAAGGTACATTCGGATATCCATTGGCTGCCTTGTGCCCCACACAAGTGCCTTCACTGATGATCAAGCCCACATCATTGGCTGCTCGTCGCTGATAATAGTCAATGTTCATTTGATTCGGTACATGTGCTGGCGAACTGCTGCGGGTCATTGGCGCCATTACAATGCGATTTTTTAATTTCAAAGAACCCAATTCAAAAGGTTTAAAAATGGAAGAGTTCATCACTTTAATTGATTGGCCAAGTTGATTAATGAATTCAGCGCTTTACCTAAAAACTCAATGGTTTTTGGGTCCGTTAAATGACCATCAGCATCAAATTTATCCGCAGAATGCGAAATCATCACCTCTGGTTTGTTGACGATAAAGGCATTCATAAAAACCAAAATTTGACGCAAGTGATATTGGCTTCGAGCCGTCCCTATTGCACCTGGACTGGCACCCATGATAGACACGGCTTTGCCATTGAAGGCCTGCCCTTCAATACGAGAAAACCAGTCAATGGCATTTTTCAAAACGCCTGAAACAGAATAATTGTACTCCGGTGAAGCCAACACAATGGCATCGGCTGTGGCTAATTGCTTATGGGCATCTTGTACAACCTCAGGAATACCTTTGGCATTCAGATCCTGGTCATACAAAGGAAAACTTTTGATTTCTATGGCAGTGAACTCGATGTTGTATTCGGCCAGCAACTGCTCAACGGCCCTTAAAATACCTCGATGTGTTGATTTTTTTCTGAGACTGCCTGAAATACCTACAATTTTCATGTGTTTCTCGATTTGAATTAAAATAGGAATTATACAGAATACCCCTGTGAAATTAACATCAACAATAGAATGTATAGTTTTGATTCAATTTTTTAAGCACGACTGCTAAACTATCTGGGCACCATTAATCGGGGAATTAAGATGAAAATAACTAAACCTTTATTAATCATGTTGTTTATGTCCTACCAAGTAACAGCACAACAATATAGTTATGTGTGGGCCAACCAATATCCAGCACTGGCAGAACCAGTGGTGGTATGTTGTTATGATTTTGATGGCGATATGACAGATGATGATCAAAATGGCGCTGTTATGGCCTCCCTAGAAAGTCTGCTTGCCGAAGATTTTCAAGTTTTAGTGGATGATACGATTATTAATAATGAGTACGTCAGGGTTTGGCGTTGGGATCAACTACCACTGACGGATGGACCTACCTCATTAAGCATTTTGTTGGCAGAAGTTGCCAATCCAGCAGCGACACTGCAAGATCGCATTGACGGCCAAACACTGGTTGTTATTGATCCCGTTTCTACCAGTACTTTTAATGGCACCATGACCAGTGGTGTTATAGATTTATACAGTGAATCTTCATACACTTTATTCTATATCCCTTTAACTATAGTAGGAACTGGCGCAGCTGATGTTATTCTGCCTTTGAATGAAGCCAGAATACAAGGCACCATCACTCAGGACTCAATGGGTTGTCAAGGCGTCTGCAGTGACACCATACCAGCCACCGATCCCAGTCTTTTGGGGGCCTTGGAAATCAGTGGACTGCTCCACCATTCTGATGAAATTGATACCATCAATCAAATCGCCAGTAATTGCACTTGTGCTGGAGTTGAAGCTGGCACACCATTAATGTCATATATGGAAGATGACCAGGCCTTAACTGTGTCTTGTAACTACAATGATTTAGACGAAAGTCAATGTGACGAAGAACTCCCTTTTTGCCAGAGTGTTCAGACCACATGTGGTTTTGCTGCAATTCTTGGAAATTTTTATGACCAAGACACCAATGAAAATGGCGTTAATGACAGTAAATCAGTCGGTGGACTCATAGGACTGTCTGGTGCCACTGTCTCGGGTGTTGTTGATTTGATTTTTGAACATGGGTTTGAATAAGTAGATCATATTTTCAGTCATAGCAGACTGTTTAACCATTGTTGTAATTTCGCTTGATTGACCTGTGAGTGTTCAGGCAGCATACAACAAATTAGTTACAATTAAGAAAAAATTGACTGGTTTTTGCCGTTTACTGACTTCATATCATTAGACTTTCGTTAAATAATCACCTCTTAACCCATGCTTAACTAAGTTTGCTTGGTTGCTCCTTATTTCATGCACAATCTCTGCCTAAGTTGGAATCATGAAACCAACTCAAGATAAAAAATTGTTTTCATATGTTCCCAAACCATTTGAAAGGAGTATTCAATGAAACTAATTAAAACAACCTTTTACATTTCAATCTTTGCATTTAGCCCCTATGCTCTGACTCAGAACCCACCACTAAATGGTGGCAGACCACCAGGTGGTGAACAAAACGGAGGTGATCAAAACCAATCGACTAACAACATCATTTCTCCAGCTCGTCGGATAAACAGGGGGCCACGCCCACCACAAAACAATCCACCCATCAGTGATCGTTATCGTTCAATTGATGGCAGTGGTAACCACCGGGTTGTGGACGACATGGGCCAAGCACACACGCAATTAGTCAGGTTAATCGACAGTGAGTATGCTGATGGTGTTGCACAAATAGCTGGTGCTGACCGCGCCAACCCAAGAATCATCAGCAATGCCATCAGTGCCCAAGATGATTCTATGTTGAATGACCGAAATGCCACTGATTTTGTTTGGCAATGGGGCCAATTTATTGATCATGACATTGATTTAACTGATGGGGTTGACCCAGCAGAACCCATAGATATCTTAATTCCAACTGGTGATGCTTATTTTGACCCTGATGGAACTGGCACGGCTAGCATGTCTGTAAATCGATCTATTTACGACACGTCAACAGGAACTGATGCCAATAACCCTCGTGAACAAATCAATGAAATCACAGCCTGGATTGATGGCTCGAATATTTATGGTTCTGATTCGGAAAGAGCCAATGAGTTGCGCACCCTTGATGGGACTGGAAAACTCAAAACATCAGACGGCAATCTGTTGCCCTTTAATGTCAATGGATTGCCGAATGCAGGTGGTGACAGTGAACAATTATTTTTAGCCGGAGACGTTCGAGCCAATGAACAAATAGGCTTAACCACCTTGCATACTTTGTTTGTCCGCGAACATAATTTCCAAGCCGATAGAATCAGACAAGACAACCCTGATTTTTCAGGTGATGAGATTTATGAAGAAGCCCGGATTTTGGTGGGTGCTGAGTTGCAAGCGATCACTTATTTTGAATATTTACCCACCTTATTAGGCCGAAATGCCATACAACCATACAGCGGTTATAACGATCGCATCCATGCCGGCATTGCCAACTTATTTTCTGGTGCTGTGTTTCGCTATGGACACAGTGCATTAAGTCCTCAATTGTTAAGGCTTGATGCTGGCGGGGAAACCATAGAAGCAGGTAACTTACCCTTACGCAGTGCCTTTTTCTCACCTTACAGACTGGCAACAGAAGGTGGGATAGAACCCATCCTTCGTGGCTTAGCGACTCAGGTGTGCCAACAAGTGGACAATTTCATCATTGATGATGTGCGTAATTTTTTATTCGGCGCACCTGGTGCGGGTGGCTTTGATTTGGCTTCTTTGAATATCCAACGTGGCAGGGATCATGGATTGCCTACTTATAATGTTGTGCGCGAAGCCTATGGTTTAGCACCCAAAATATCCTTTGCCGACATCACATCAGACGCAGATAAACAGGCTGCACTGGCCAGCGTTTATGACTCGGTTGATGACATTGATCTGTGGGTGGGAGGATTGTCTGAAGATACGCTGCCTGGAGCCTTGGTTGGAGAGTTAATTCAAACGGTTTTAATAGAGCAATTCTCGGCCTTGAGAGATGCTGACCGTTTCTATTTCGAAAATCACCTGGAACCTGCACAAATTGATCAAATCAGGAGCACCAAGTTATCAGATATCATCAGACGCAACAGCGACATTGGACCTGAACTTCAACGCAACGTTTTCATCGCTGCGAGATAAATCACCACCAAAAAAAAGGCGATCAAAATCTGATCGCCTTATGCTTAGATGAATCAGTGAATTTATCTACGAGTCAGCCAAAATACCTTGCGCAACAGTCTAGCTACGCCTTCTGGTAATTCAGCTGCATCATAACTGTCTTCATTGACCATGACCGAACCTGAGAGCTCAACACCTGCATCAGAGGCTTGTACCGATAAATCAGTGAATGAAACATCCCAAAGCCCTTCCAATGATTCCAACATAAATGCACCATCTGCCAGAGTACTCAACTGGCCATCACCGCGACTGGTTTGTTTTAAAATGACACCCGAAATAGTGGCTTCATGTTCTCCTTGCCCTGGGTGAAATTGATTAAATTCAGTGATGGATGTGCCGGTAAATAGCAAGTCATCCAATCGGCCATTTTTAGTGACCGTGTAAGAACCTGACAAATCATCGACCACTGTGGTCATTCTTGTGATGTCAAATCCAGCCACAGATGGCATGGATACGATCAAGGAAAAACCCATTATTAATGTTGTTTTCAAGTGTTGTAATTTCATTTTTTTCTCCAATTAATTTATATAATGGTTGAGATATCTACCGATTGAAGTAGGCAGCACAACCACTCCTATTAACGAGCCTATACATACTGGGTTGACACAAAAGTAAGAATTAAAAAATAAATAGTTATGATGTCAACCGATGTCGTTCTGATACGTTTAGGTGGTGCTTAAGAAAAATTTATTTAATGACAACATCTAACACATTACCTATTTATAATGTCATTCATGGCAACCAAAATGAAGCTCAAGATATTGCGATGAATGAAGAGGCGCTGAGGCATAATCTAGATGGTTTTTTGCAATTACAGCAAAGTAAATCCTATGCCATTGCAATGATGAATACCCGCCAAGAATCGGATGCATTTGATATAGTACAAGAAGCCATGATGTCATTTGTGGTGGCCTACAAGCATAAACCACAAACTGAATGGAAACCTTTGTACTACAGAATTTTGCAAAATAAGATCAATGATCACCATCGCAAAAATAAAAGTTGGTTGCGGTATTTTTTCAGCGGTAAAGAAAATGATGATTATACGGAACAACAACCGAGTCATGATCCTTCTCCCCTGAATTCATATAAAACCCAACAACAAGGTAATGAAATGATTGAAATCATTCGACAATTGCCGCAACAACAAAAGCAAGTTGTGATTTATCGCCATTGGCAAGAATTGAGTGTCAAAGACACCGCCCAGATCATGCAAATCAGTGAAGGCAGTGTCAAAACACATTTATCCCGAGCAACCATAAAAATAAAACAACAGTTAGGAACTTCCGATGAGTGAAGAAGAGATCAAAACAAACATAAAAAACAGCATGGATGCCCTAACCAGCGGCATCAATGCCGAGTCACAACAGCGGTTAAATCAAATTCGCATGACTGCCCTCCAAGGAAAACACCGTTCGTTTGTCCCCATCTGGTCTGTGGCCGGGGCATTTGCGGCAATTGTGTTGGTGGTTTTATTGTTAATCAATAACAATCAACAGGGGTTTGAAACACCAGACAGTAAGCTCACCATGTTTGAAGATTTAGAATTGCTGGCTGGTGATGCAGATACCGAGTTTTATCAAGATCTTGAGTTTCTGGCTTGGTTAGATGCCAATAATTTACTTGAGTCTGAGATATGACCTATTTGATTATTCTGATTTTACTGACTGAATCAGTCAAGTCAGAAGCCACAATATTGAATGATCGTAAACAAGATAATGATGGCTTAGCAACCGAACTAAAACAAACTGAAAATCCAGACCTGGAATTACTGATGTTCTTAGGCGCATGGGATGATGATGAGAATGACCAATGGTTGGATCCAGAAATATTTTCTGAAGATTCACAAATCAACCAACAATTAGATGATGACAAGGTAACAAATAATGAACAAGATCCTGATCATAATTAACCTACTGATTTCCATGCAAGCCATGGCGGTCAACTGGGATGAGTTAAATACCAAGCAAAAAAGCACATTGTCTGGTTTCAAGTCCACTTGGGACAACATGCCATTGGCTCAACGACAACAATTAGCCAAAGGCGCCGACCGATGGAGCAAGCTCAACAAAGAACAAAGAGCCTTTGTACTTAAGCGACTGAATAACTGGAAATCTTTAACCCCCGAAGAACGAAAGAAAATTCGAAAACGGTATAACAATTTTCAAAAACTCAACAAACAACAAAAACAAAGGTTGCGTCGTTTACACAATCAATACAAGAAATTATCTCCTGCGGAAAAGAGAAAGTTGCGCCAACGCTTTCAGAAGTTAACACCTGAGCAGAAAAAGAAGTTCAGACAGCAAAGAAGAGGTAAAAAATAATCACATACCTTTGTTTTTCAATCCTCAATCCACAGGGCCATTCATCATATAGGGTTTGTATTTGACTGATCCATCTTCAATTGATTTTAACCTAAAATGGTGTGTTTGTAGAAAATCTTAGTTGCTGGTCGCTTTGTGGGTGTGTAAAACCCAGTATTTGACTGTGGAGCTGTAAGCGATCGGCATATTTCAGTGCTTCATCTTGTGCATATAACTGATCTCCTACAATCGGGAAACCAAGATATAACAGGTGCACCCGCAGTTGGTGTGAGCGTCCTGTTACCGGTTTCAATTCAACCAAGGTGGTGCTGGCTTCAATTTGCAACACACGCCAATGGGTTAACGCTTTTTTACCCTTGTCAAAATCCACCATCTGCTTGGGCCGATTGGGCCAATCACAGATCAATGGTACGTCAATGCTCCCAGCTTCTTCAGCGATGCGTCCAAACACCCTGGCAATATAGGTTTTTTCAATTTTGCGCTGTTCAAATTGTTGGCCTAGATTTACATGACTTTGCTTATTCAAAGCCATCACAATCAAGCCTGAGGTTTCCATGTCCAAACGGTGAACTGTGGTTGCATTTGAAAATGACTCTTGTGCACGACTTTGCAAAGAATCCTTGTGAATGTCTTGACGTCCTGGCACTGATAACAATCCTGAAGGCTTATTCAGAACCAACACATCATCATCTTGAAACACCACATCCAGATAAGGATCCATCGGTGGCTGGTAAATCATCTTTTACCTTTAAACTTGGCTTTTCTTGCCTCTTCTTTGGCTGCTTTAGCGGCTAATTTTTTAGCCACTTCTTGCAGTTCAGCCACCATCATATCCGGCGTTTCTAAGGTGATGCGGCCGATGACACCCGTTCTGAATTCATTCAAAAACAAACTAGAAATACGTGATAAATCAACCCGACCTCCTGATTTTAATGCGCCGCGTTGTTGGCCAATTTTCACCAATAAATCATAAGGCTCTGTAGGCATTACATCTAAGTGGTAACGTTCGGCTATGGCTTCTTTGTATGCAATCATCAGATATTCTGCCAAAAAGAAAGCTTTTTCCTCAGCTTCAACGATGTTGTCTTTGATGCCTCCAGTAACGGCCAACCTAAAAGCGCTGTTTTGATTTTCAAACTTAGGCCACAATACACCTGGGGTGTCATGCAAAATCACATTACCAGGTAGTTTTATCCGTTGTTGTCTTTTGGTCACTGCCGCTTCATTGCCTGTTTTGGCAATGGTGCGATCTGCCATCAAATTGATGAGGGTTGATTTCCCTACATTTGGAATACCCATGATCATCACTTGAATCGGTTTTTTATTGATCTCCCGTTCTGGAAACCAAGCTGTGCACCATTGTGGAATTTGCTTGATCAGCCCAGTATCTGACGAATTAACGGCATAAGCTTTGACAGTTTCGTCTTGTTGAAGGGTATCAATCCAAATTTGATTTAACGCTTCATCGGCCAAATCCGATTTATTCAATAATTTAATACTGGGTGTTAAGCCGCGAAGTCTTTGTAACAGAGGGTTTTGCGAACTGTACGGCAAACGTGCATCCAGTACCTCTATCACCAAATCAACTTCAGGTAACAGTTCACGAATTTCTTTTTGGGCCTTGTGCATGTGCCCTGGAAACCAATTAATACTCATGAGATCGCTTATTAGAATAATTTGCCTATTTTAACTGACAAAGACTGATAAATACTTGAATTCTGAACTTGTAACCCTATTTTGCTGACATCCTAAAATTCATACGAAAGAAAATATGACTAATACTGCAGAAAAATTTGAATTTCAAGCTGAGGTGAATCAAGTTTTGGACTTGGTGATTCACTCGCTGTATTCCAACAAAGAAATCTTTTTAAGAGAGCTGATCTCAAATGCTTCTGATGCTTGTGACAAACTGCGTTTTGAAGCGATCAAAAATAATAAACTCTCATCAGACAACTTACACATCAAAGTGGACTTTGATGCTGAAGCCAAAACAGTGACCATTACTGACAACGGCATAGGTATGACTCGTGATGAATTGATCAATAACATCGGCACAATCGCCAATTCTGGCACCAAAAAATACTTGGAATCAATCGCTAAAAAGGATCGTGATGATGCCAATTTGATTGGTCAGTTTGGGGTTGGGTTTTATGCCTCTTTTATCGTTG
>JBPOFV010000067.1:0-8896 GCA_051252335.1 Marinicella sp.
CGTTAAGGTGCTGTCTTTTTTAATTTCAACAGCCAGTTCAACTTGCTTGATGGTTTCTTTGTTTACCGAACAACCACTGATGGTCAGCATCAGTAATATAATTAGGCTGTTTGTTAATCGATACATGGTGTTCCTAAACTGTTGATCCGAATTTTTTCAATGGGCGCAGTGGCTGCCACAGCGCAAGCAAATCCTTTAATTTGATCATTACATTTCATGTAAAACTGTTTTCCTTCTAATGTTTTCAGTGGAGAATCCGGTAAGACTGGACGTGCTAAATAAGACCACAAGTTACCACCTTCTAATTTACACCAAGCTTCTTTTCTCGTCCACAGTTGATAAAATTCTGTTATTTGCTGTGTAAGCTGAAATTCAGACAAATAGTTAACTTCATCTGCATGATAGTAGCGAGAAGCCAGTTTCATGACATCCTTTTTGGTATTAATCAACTCAACATCTACGCCGACTTCATGGTCTTTAGAAATCACATAGGCGTGTAAATATCGACTGTTGGCGTGTGAGAAAAAAATGTCTTCGTGCACATAGGGTTTGCCATTGGGGTTTTTAAATATATTGATGGTGGCAGAAGTATTCAGTGAGTTTTGTAACAACTGTTGTAAAATGGCGTCAGAATGAGGTTTGGCCTCTGTTTTGTTATTAAAAGGGTTGTTGTTCAACCAAATATTTAGGTTTCTGTCCATTAAACATGTCCGATACACTGTTAGATATAAGTCGTTCATTGCAACATAAAATTGCCCTACAAATCAAACAAAAAGGGGCAATAAGTTTTGCTGAATTTATGCAGCTTGCTTTGTATGAACCTGGATTGGGGTATTATAGCGCTGGATTAACTAAATTGGGGTCCTCTGGAGATTTCATCACCTCTTCAGAACTGGGTAGTTTATTTGCCCGTTGTCACGCCACATGTTTTGCTGAAGTTTTGCCCTTATTGTCACAGCCAATTCTACTAGAACTGGGCGCGGGCACTGGTAGATTTTGTGTGGATGTTTTGTTGGCTTTGGATGCCATGGATGTTCTTCCGGATGAATACCATATATTCGAAATTAGTGCTGATTTAAAACGGGTTCAACAACATGCTGTCGACAGATTGCCGGTACATTTAGCGCAAAGAGTTCGCTGGTTAAATACCCCTCCTGAAAATGATTTTGAAGGGGTGATTTTTGCCAATGAGGTTTTAGATGCTTTGCCAGTAGAGGTATTTCGGTACCAGGCTGGCGAATATCAGCGATTGTTTTTGACCAATGATGAAGGACAACTCACAGAACAATGGCAAGAGTTTGCTTCACCTTTGTTGCAACAATTGCAACAAATGAAGTTACAGTTACCACCTGGATACAGGTCTGAATTTGTGCCTCATTTATCAGCATGGATGCAATCAATTACCCAGCACTTGAGAAAAGGCATGGTGTTAATGGTGGACTATGGCTATGGCCGACCTCTTTATTACCACCCACAAAGAAACACTGGAACCTTGGTTTGTCACCGGCGTCATCAAGCCAATTTCAATCCATATCAAGATGTCGGCTTGCAAGACATCACTGCATTTGTAGATTTTACAGCTGTGGCCGAAGCGATGAGCGATGCCGATTTAGAGGTGGCTGGGTTTACCACCCAGGCTGATTTTTTATTGGGGACACAAATTGAACAATGGCTTGATCCAACTGGTGATTATGCCAGCTATTACGAATTAGTCAGTGAAATGAAGAAGTTGATTTTGCCAGAAGAAATGGGAGAAAAGTTTAAAGCCTTGGTGGCCTTGAAAAATTTGACCATTGAGTTACCTGGTTTTGCCATCAACCGATTAAAAGATCTTTGAATGAACAGCGGCATGAATCATGCACGTGTCTCTTGAATTTGGTATGATAGGCCTCATTATCAACTCAAGCCACCATTAGTCCAGTTCAGTGTTAGATTCCACCAACCAATCATGTACCTTGCCAGACATCGCAGCTGAAGAAAAAGCCAAAATTGGTGGTCAACTTCAATGGGTAGGCATGAGTGACATCGAAATGCCATTACAAATTTCAGCAGATGTTGATGTACCGGCAACGGTATCTCGAGTCAGGGCAGAAGTTTCATTAGACGATGAAGCATCCAAAGGCATTCATATGTCACGTTTATATTTAGCCTGTGATCGAGAATTCAGCCAAGGATCTATTGATTTTGATGTGTTGCAAAATTTAACGTCACAGTTTTTAAAATCACACAAAGAGTTGAGTCAAAATGCGTTGATTGAGGTTGAAGCAGAGGCATTGTTACGCAGACCAGCATTGGTCAGTGATCATTCTGGTTGGCGCTCATATCCCATTAAATTATCCGTGGTGCAATGTAAAAAAACAGGTTTAAGTAAATACCTCAGTTTTCAAATCACTTATTCAAGTACATGTCCATGTTCTGCGGCTTTGGCCAGACAGTTGATCCAGGAAAATTTCAAACAACAATTTGATTCTGAGTCTTTAGATTTTCAATCTGTGGTTGACTGGATTGGATCTGAACAAGGAATTAATGCCACTCCGCACAGCCAACGCAGTTCAGCGGTGATAAAAATTAAGTTGGATGAACAACAAATAGAAGTTCCATTGCGCAAGATGATTGATTTGGTTGAAAATTCATTACAGACCGCAGTACAGGCAGCAGTTAAACGAGCAGATGAACAAGCTTTTGCGCTGCGTAATGGCCAAAATTTGATGTTTTGTGAAGATGCCGCACGTCGAATCAAACAAACTTTAAGCAAAGAACCTGCGGTTAAACAATTTCACCTACGTGTCACTCACCATGAATCACTTCATCCACATGATGCAACAGCTGAAGCATACAGCGAATAGTTAAGTACTTCAGCCAATCAGTGAAAAAAGTTAAAATAAATCTTGATTATTTTGATTTATACACATTTGGGCAACTGCCTGTCATAAAACAAGAATTTAGTCTCGTTCATTAAAATGTAACATTTGGTTGTTGTCGTAAGTCATTGATTATTAATAGTAATCACATGTGGTTAACAATTAACCAAAATGAATCGAATGATTCTACCTCTGCGACCCGGCCCTAAAAATACCAAGTTATTAACAAAGTTATCCACAGGTCTTGTGGATAACAAAGCATATATCGCCATAAATCATTTATGAGTATTCGCAGTCCGTCCAGAATATCTAGAACAGCTGCTTCTGGATCGATTAAATAATACATGTGGATTAAATAATGAGTGGTTTGAAACACCCTTGCTAAGTTTTAAATTCATTTATAAATATTTCGTGAATTTATACGGTTTGTGCATTTTTTATCAACGAAAGTCTTAATAGATGCTGTAAAAATAAGCACATAGCCGTTACAATAACGCTGAATTATATTTATCTAACAAGGAGCTATAGGTGAAAAAACTTTTAACAGCAGTACTGATCGCAGTATCAATTAACATGTCAGCTTGGGGATGTCATACCCCAGAACAATCAGCCAAATTACAAAAACAATACCCGGATTGGGATTTCGTCGGCATGATGCACAAAGCCCACAGTCAGCCTTATCAAGGATATAAATACAATGGGCCTCAAGCCTGTATCAATGGTCGTGCTGATATATTTGAATGTAACAACGTGGACCTACTGGGCCACTTGGACTTAAGTCAAATTGGCGGCGGCCAAGGTTCAGATAGCTGGGGATGGAAACATGAAGCCAGTGGTCGTTATTTTGCTCTAGTCGGAAGGTCCAACGGCACCTCATTTGTTGAAATCACGGATCCAACCAACCCAATCTATATTGGCAATTTACCCAGCACCAATGGATTCTCAAGTGCATGGCGTGATATCAAAACCTATCAAGAACATGCTTTTATTGTTGCAGATGGTATTAATCATGGTATGCAAGTGTTTAACTTAACTCGTTTGCTCAATGTGCCTAAAATTCCTATGGAATTTGAACCTGATAAATTATTCACAACTGGGAATTTACAAAATGCCCACAACATTGTGATCAATGAAGCCACAGGATTTGCCTATACGGTTGGAGGCAACCTTTGTGGTGGTGGATTAAATTTCATCAACATTCAAAACCCAACTAACCCAACCCGTGAAGGTTGTTTTTTTGAAGATGGCTATACCCATGACGCCCAATGTTTGATTTACACAGGCCCAGATGCAGATTACCGAGGACGTGAGATCTGTTTTGCCAGCAATGAAGACACGGTTACAGTGGTTGATGTGACCAATAAATCCAATCCAGTAATGATCAGTCGAACAGGCTATACAGGACAACAATATACCCATCAAGGTTGGCTCACAGAAGATCAAAAGTATTTCATCATTGATGATGAATTGGATGAATTAGATCGTGGCAATGGCCAACCCGATTTTACCAGAACTTATGTGATGGACATGAGTGACTTAGATGCACCAACCATTACTGGTTTTCACAATGCCGAAGGTGCAGCGATTGATCACAATCAATATATTGTTGATGGTCGCACATACCAAGCAAACTATGTCAGAGGACTGAGAATTTTAGAGTTGGGCGACTTAGACCAGGCCGATATGACTGAAGTGGCTTATTTTGATAGTTTTCCAGATCCTGATTCGACGTCTCGTTTCGGTGGTGCTTGGAATGTATATCCGTTTTTTGATAATGGCATGGTTTTGATTTCAGACATCAATCGTGGCGTTTTTATTGTTAAGCCTCAGTTAGAACCGGTAACTCAGATTGAGCAACATCATTCAGGATTATGGTACAACGCCGATCAAACTGGACATGGCTTGAGTATTGATATCTTAGAGAATAACCAAATAGTTATCTTTTGGTATACCTATGATAATGATGGCAACCAACTGTGGTTATTGGGCGCTGGTAGTTATGAAGGTGGTCAGGCCACATTAACTGTTACCACCACCAAAAATGCCTTTTTCCCACCAGGTTTTGTTGCCAATGATGTCGAAACCACCGATTGGGGCACCTTTGAAATTAGCTTCAATGGTTGTTCAGAAGCAGAGTTTAAATGGTTTCCAAACGAAGAAGTTGATTACACAGCAGGCAGCATGTTGATGACACATTTGGCACAAAATGCTGGATTGGCATGTGTGGAATAACTCAGTAAATCTTTGCTAGAATAGGCGTGTAATGACTTAAATAAATGAACCAATCAATTTGATGGTTGGATTAATTGGTTCATCAATGTGAGGAACTGTCGATGAAATTAAGTTTGTTAAACGTACTTAAAATTACCCTGGTTTTGGGTGTAAGTACTTTGGTCTATCGTTCATATTCTGCATTCAATTCAACAGGCGGTAACAGTGCTTTGGTGTTACCTCCTGAACAAGAGCTAAGTAAGCCAGCCGCTGCTTACCAACGACAACAATATTTTCTCGACAAAAGATTGCCAGGTAACATGGATCAGTTACCCATGGACCCTTATCGTGAAGCCATTAATTCAATGGCCAACCAAGTGGTTTTCAGCACCCAATCAGGCCGGGTATTGAATCAGGCAGAGAAAAAACAATCTAAAGCACAATTGGCTAACACGGCATGGGAGTGGTTAGGTCCTGGCAATATTGGTGGCCGCACTCGAGCGCTGCTCTTCCATCCAACTAACCATGAAGTCATGTACGCCGCGGGTGTTTCTGGTGGTGTGTGGAAAACTGAAAACGCCGGCCAAATGTGGCAGCCGTTGGCAGATAACATGGCCAACATCAATGTCGGTGCCTTGGCCATCGATCAAGTGGATCCCAATACTTTATATGCTGGCACCGGTGAGTTGTATCGCAAAACCTTGCGCCCCTATTCAAGCATGACTGGTGCAGGTATTTTTAAAACCACTGATGGCGGTGAAACCTGGTTTCAATTGGATGTGACAATTAATGAAGATTTTCTTTACGTCAGTGACATTGTTATCAGCCCCAATGACCATAAACGTCTTTTTGTAGCCACCAATTCAGGGGTGTGGCGTTCAGAGGATGGCGGGATTACGTTTGAGCAATCTTTAAACCCAGTCGATCAACAAGGACAAAGTATTTATGAGGGTTGTAATGACCTCAGCATCAGAACTGATAAAGCCGATGATTGGTTGTTGGTGTCATGTGCCTCGCGCTCAACCGATGATCGCTATTATTTACCTGGCTTGTTGCCGGAAGCTTGTAATGGACCCTGTGATGCACGCATCTATGTGAACCCTGCAGCTCAAACATCAGATAACTGGCAAATGACGCTGACTGAGCCTGGCATGGGGCGTACTGAGATGTCGATTCATCTAGCCAATCAAGACATCATTTATGCGTCATCAGCCAACACCGATGGTGGTCCCGATTTTAATAACGATGGAAACCCTGACTTACACAATGGTCTACATGCCATTTTTCGGTCAAATGATGGCGGTTTAACTTGGCATGCGACATTAAGGAATACCAGCTTCACACTGTTAAATACCCAGTTATTTTCATATGCTGATACAACTTTTGGTGCTCAATGCAACAGAAATACCCGTTATTACAGTGCCGGTTGGTACAATCAAGCCATTGTGGTCAATCCAGTTGATCCAAACGTGGTCTGGGTAGGCGGTATGGAAATATACCGGTCCGATGATGGCGGCAAGAATTTTGGTATGGCCTCTGATTGGGATGCTGATTGGCATGCGCAAAACAGTAATAATCCAGCTTATTTAGGAGCCTATGTGCATGCCGATCAGCATGTATTGAAGTTTCATCCAGAATACGATGGTGTGAATAATCGCATCATGTATGCTGCCAATGATGGAGGCATATTTCTTACCGATGATGATTCACCCCCAGTCAAATATGGCACCAGTGCACCCTGTTTACCTTCCACAACTGGAGTGCAATGGCGCAGTATTAATAACAATTATGGCATCACACAATTCTATGCCGGTGATGTGTTCTCAGATGGGAAATCCTACTTGGCCGGTGCCCAAGACAACGGAACCTTGTATGGGAGTGATGATTATGGTGTGAACGACTGGTTCGAAGTCTATGGTGGTGATGGTGCAGATTTAGCCATTAACCCAATTGATGACAATAATTTTTATGTGGCTTCACAAAATGCCAATATCCAGCGCACCACTGATGGCGGTAATAACTTTACTAGTCTGTGGAATTTGGCAGCAAATTCACCAACTGTGACACCTTGGCACGACTCTAGTGCTTCACCCAACCGCATTTTCATCACACCCTATGAAATTGATTATAACCAACCCAATCGTCTGTTTTTAGGTGGGCAGCGGTTGTGGCGCAGTGATGACCAGGGTAATTCGTGGCACACTGCCAGTCCAGAATTGGGGGTCAATTACAATGATCTGATTTCAGCTTTGGCAGTGGCTCCTGGTAATTCTAATCGCGTGATTTATGCCAATAACACCATCATTGCGGTGGTGAATAATGCCTTGAGTAATGATGGCTTGTTTAATATATCATTCAGCCGCCCACGAACGGGTTGGGTCTCTTCCTTGGCCTTTGAGCCAGGTAATCAAGATGTGGCTTATGCCACCTATTCAACTTTTGGCGGTAAACATGTCTGGAAATCCACCAATGGCGGCATTCGCTGGTCACCCATAGATGGATCAGGTGCTGGCCAGTTACCTGATGTACCTGTGCATAAAATTGTCATAGACCCAGATAATGACAATCGTTTATACATTGGCACCGATTTGGGCGTCTTTGTCAGTATTGATGGTGGTGAAAATTGGGCCGTTGAAAACACCGGGTTTAGCCAGGTCATCGTGGAGGATTTGGTGATCAGAGAGCCGCGTCAAGGTGGTCCTGCGCAGTTATTTGCCTTCACCTACGGACGTGGTGTATGGCGTGTGCCATTAACAGAATTCGATGCCCAGCCTGATTTTGTCATCAACGACAACGTCAGTGGCATCTGGTATAACCGCGATCAATCTGGACATGGTTTACAGCTTGAAGTCATAGAACTCAATGGCGTTCAAGCCATACTGGCTGCCTGGTATGTGTACCATGAAGGCCAGCCTATTTGGTTGATTGGGGTGGGTGAAATAAATGACAATGAAGTCACCATTGATTTGAACATCACCGATAACACCGGCTTTCCTGTTGCTGATTTCCAAGCGTCTGATATTCAACAAACACCCTGGGGCAATATCAAACTGATCTTGGATACAGATCAATCGGGTCAATTAATATGGTCGTCAATACTGCCAGAATTCAATAATGGCTCAATGGCCATAGAACGATTGACCCAAATAGCCAACAAAACCACCAACTTAGACGGCATCAATGCCTGTCACAGTGGTTCTTGGTTTGACCCCAGCCAAGATGGTCATGGCTTCATGACTGAAGTGATTCAGGCAGGTGATGGTTTGAATTTATTGATGACCTGGTACACCTATGTCGATGGTCGCCAATATTGGTTACTGGCCAATGGTCCCATAATTGGTGACAGCGCCACCTTAACTGCAATCACTGGATCAGGCACTGATTTTCCGACTGATTTTGCTGCAGAGGATGTGGTGTTAACCGATTGGGGCGGATTAACATTCACCTTGTTGGACAACAACAATGTCAGGATTTCGTGGGACAGTGTACTGCCTGGATTTCCAGCCGATGAAATCGATGTAACGCGCTTGACTCAGCTCAGTGGCTATCCTTGTCAATGAGCTGATTAAAGGCCATTCAAGCGGTTAAATAATAATGAGCCAGATTTTGAATTACTGAGTTTCTGGCTCAAAACCTTTCGCTCTCACCTGTATATTTAACTTCATGACCTACAGCCCATGTGCTGTTCAGGCTAAAAAAATATAATGTTCATACTTATTTTACTGGTTAAAAAATTATGAATAAACGAATTAACTACCTCTTCGCAATGACTTTAATGGTATTCAGTTTACAGTCAATGGCTGAAGAGCAAGATTGGGTTAAAC
>JBPOFV010000068.1:0-8856 GCA_051252335.1 Marinicella sp.
GCTAACGGTGGGCGACCTCCTTTAATGGTCGCATGAATTCTGTTTTTGGCGTCAGTTAAAAATGGGGGTATTACCGGTTGTTTCAGACAAAATCTGCTGATGAAATTCTATTGGATATTTGTTTATTCCAAAGCTGGAGAAAGCTTCAGCCCAACGCTAAATTTTTTCCCAACTTCTCTACAAAAACTCTTCTGTTGAATGACAGTGCCAACTGCTGTAATTCCTGATGATTTGAAGCTGTTTAATTCATCCAGCCAGGTGTCAGAGTTGAGATCAAGTCTTTCGAGAATAATGGGTCAGTATGAATCCATTATTTCTTTTAATTCATTGAGATTAGTGATGAGAACTTCATAGTTTTTTGGGTCAATGATTTACATCTTTTTCATTATTTTCAATATTTTTGACAATATTTTCTGCTAAATCTCGAGTATATAGGTAAGGCAAGAATATTCTTGTCGCCTCTTTTTTATTAATCGTAAGGATATCAGGGAGTCAGGTGCTCAAGGATGAGTCATGGAGGTTGGCGTCGGACAAGGTGCTGACGTCTGATCCTCAGCTTTACTTGCTGTGAATCAAGCCCTCATGGATATGTATGAATAGCAGTAAACTTTATACGTCCTCAGTGGTTTGTTCTTGTGCTTTGATTTTATCCATCGACCTATGAAAGACAATGCCCAATGGAATATGTACGATCGGCATCAGAAAGTAGATGATGCCTGACACACCTGGGTTATTGGTGATGGCCAGTAGGCTGATTGATAAAGCAGCAATCATCACGGTGGCCACATGTTGGCTGATGGCCAGTAATGTGGTCAGTTTTTCTAAGTGGTCAAGTTCCAGGGCTTTTTTTCGGGCATAGGCATTGATGTGCATCAGCAACAAGGTACCGAATACGCCTATGATGGCAGCACCATAAAAATACATCATGTAGGCCCTTTGAGTGAATTCTGCAAGCGTGACAGTGGCATCTGCTGGTATTTCAAACAAGACTTTAGTAGGTTCGCCAATGACTAAATACCAAAGGAAAGTGGTTAACAGTTTCAATGGGTAGGCCAAGATCATGATCAGGAACAAAAACAAGGTGTTCAGGAAAATGGTTAACCCATCGCCCAAACCATAACGCCTGAAAAATATATAGTGCTCAAACCAGGCATAGAGGATCATTGCGAAACTGAGAAAGAAAGCAGGTAGGTCTCGAACCAAAAGCCACACATCGTAAAAATATTCCACCGATGCATTGGCAACAATGAGGAGGGTGACTGTGATGGAAAAAATGCCATCTGAAAAAGCTTCAATGCGGGAGACTTCGCCACCACGCCAGCGAAAGTTTTGATCGGTGCTGAGGGTTTTATTAAATAAATGTTCGCGAACCATGATCGTCATCTCTGTTTCAATTGCTCTAGACTATCTTAACCAGTGTATCGATGGAGATAAACTGATTTTTTAAACCTGACAACAAGGCCTCACTTCAGTGTCTTTAATTTTTCCCAAGTAGGTCTTTTCAAGCTTTCATCGGCAAGCAGGTCTTTGAGGCTGGATAAATGCATCTGTTGTGCATCATCAATTAAATTCACATCGCCAAATACCAGTGTCTTGTTCGGATGCTTGTAAGTGACGGTTGTGCCATCGTAGTCCATACTTTCATAAATACAATCATGATTGATGGCTTGTAACATTTTAACCAACAGGCGAAATTCATTTTTATCCAGTTTAATTTCTTTACTTGGGTGTTGATCTTCTTGTATAGCCAATGGATCTTTAGACGCTGCAACAGGGGCCGTTTCAGGCATGTTATTGTGCAGACTTGCTTTGGATTGCAGTCTTAATAAGCCCAATTCATCAATCAGTCTTTCACTCAACATAAGACAACTGCTGGCTTAATTCATTTAATACACTGTCTACTGCTGAGCCAATGGCTGTAGTGAATGCTTTGTAGCCAGTACCCGAAATGTCTGTTGTGGCATCAAACTGTTGGTTCAGGATGATCCGGTCATCATCATCTATCAAGGAGAACTCCAATGATACCTTTGCTTGGTTGTGTTGTTTTTCAAAAGCCAAGATGCGAGTTTCTAAGATTTGGTAGGTGTTGTCAGTTGGTTGGCGATAAGTCACATCCTGCCAGTGTTGAGCAGCCCATTGTTTGATGCTGTCTTGTAGCAGTACTTTGGGTGATTCCAACCAAAAATTATTCGACAGCTGGATCAAAGAACCATCTTCTTGGGTGGCCACAATCGGTCGTCCACCTAAGATGCTTAAGGCAGATGGTCTTTTAACTACCAAAGTCATGGGTTTGCTGACATCACTGCTTGCAACAGCTGAGGTGTTAAGCCTGTAGAATTTTTTACTTTGGGCTTTGTTGTTGCTACAAGCATTTAACACTAATGCCAAAAACAAAATTGTGATTGTAATTTTCAATGATTTCATAAGTCATCATCCTCCACTTCTGGGTCAGAGGAAAAGATTAAACTGGAAGGATTGCGTCTGATTGAATTGGTAGCTCCATTCAAGTTCATGCTGGCGCTTTCAATTTCATTGGTGATGGTGTCTAACTTGTCAGACAAGGCAAGCATGCTTTTCGAGGCTGTTTTGAGGATTTCAGCCAACTCAGAATCATCAGCAGAAATCAGGCCACGTGCATCACTGATTAAGCCGTTCACGTTGGAAAGCCCATCATCCAGAGAGGCTATTGATTGTTGCATTTGGCTGCTGAGCTGCGCCAGGTTGGCAATGAATAAATCCAGATTTTTGGTGTTTTCTTCACTGAACACCGCATTGGCCGATAGAGCCAGCGAGTTTAGTTCATTGGTGGAATTAGTGATGTTGGCCATGATTTCGGGTAGACCTTGATCAATTTGTAAGGTGATGCTATCCAAACGCTCATACAGCATGTCCAACAATGGTTTGACTTTATCTTCGGTGATGTCAGTGACACTGTTGGAAACATCGCCTAACTGTGCGAATAAGTCAGCGGGTGGTAAACCGGTGATGATGGAGCCGGGGGTGAAATAATTGGTGGATTCACCTCCTCTGATGTTAATCGACATATCGGCCAGTAAGCCTGCTGAATTAATTTGTGCTGATGAGTCAGTCGGTATTTTCCATTCTTTGAACACTGAGTAACTGACTTTAAAATCGAGTTTGGCGGCTTTGTATTCGGGTTTGATGCTTTCAACCTGTCCAATGCGATAGCCTTCAAAATAGACCGGTGTTCCATAACCTAAACCCGTGACGTTGGCATAATAACTGTGGTATTCAACAGCATCAGATTCTTTGCCTGTCATTTTAATTAAGAGCCATAGGGTGGCGATTGAAACAAACAATGTGAACAATCCAACCCAAAAATAATTACTGATATGTCTTTTCATGTGAGTGTGTAATTTTCCTGTGTAAGTCTTTTGAGGTATTCAGACGGATTCAATTTATCATGTCTTGAACGCCTTTGTAATAAATCCATGACCCGTTTATTATCGGAACGTTGTATTTCTTCTACTGTTCCAGTGATCAGATTTTTGCCATTATCTAACACGGTAATTTTATCTGCGATTTTAAAGGCACTGTCTAATTCATGGGTAACCACAATCATGCTCATGCCCATGGTGTCCCGTAAAGACAGTATTAAGTCATCAATTTCTGAAGCCACCACTGGGTCCAAACCAGCAGAAGGCTCATCGAAAAACAACAGCTTGGGATCAAGCACAATAGATCTTGCCAAGGCAGCTCGTTTGACCATGCCGCCAGATAACTGTGAAGGCATGAGCTTGTGAAAGCCGCCTAAATTAACCACTTCCAGTTTCATGCGCGAGATGATGCGAATGGTGTTTTCATCGAGGTTGGTGAATTCACGCAGTGGTAAGGCCACATTTTCACCGACAGTCATGGATGAGAACAAGGCACCGCTTTGGAATGAAACGCCGATATTTTGTTTGAGTTTTAATTGGTCGTTAAAACTGATCTTATGTATGTTCTGGCCCAACAGTTCAATGTGTCCGGCAGTGGGTTGGTACAAACCTAATATATGCCACAACAAGGTTGATTTGCCTGAACCGCTGCCACCCATGATGACTCTGATCTCACCTTTTTTAACGTCTAAATCTAACCCGTCAAGGATTTTTCTTTGGCCATAATGAGTGACCAGGTCTTTGACTGATATGACGGTTTCATTGTTGGTATCTGCAGTCATAGGTAATTATTGAGTCAAGAAATAACTGGCGATCATATCGGCCAGTACAATAAATGAAATAGAAATGACCACCGCACTGGTGGTTGCTTTACCGACGCCTTCGGCACCGCCGGTGACATAAAATCCTGTGGTCGCGCCAACCAAGACAATGATGATACCAAAGACCACACTTTTAATCAGGCCTTGCATGATGTCACCAACGATCAAAACATTGAATGACTCAAGCATGTATGCATTGATACTCATGTCCAATTCTTGAACGCTGAATATGGCACCGCCCAATATAGCCATGAAATCGGCACAAATGATTAACAAAGGCATGGAAATCATCAAACCCAATAAAGGTGGCAACACCAAATACCTGACGGGTACGATACCAATCACTTTCAGCGCGTCCACTTCTTGTGACACCACTTGGGAGCCGATCCGTGCAGCAATGGCAGCCCCAGAACGACCAGCAACGATGACCCCTGTAATTAAGGGAGAGAACTCTCTGGTGACTGATTTGGCAATGGCAAGCAACACCTGAGATTGTGCCCCGAAATCGGACAAGGCGTACAACAGTTGGATTGACAGCATCATGCCAACCACGAATGACAGTGCCATCACGATGGGTAGGGCATCAAAGCCATTGACCCGGATTTGTTCAAATACTTGTCTGAGGCGCAGCTTTTGTTTGTACCTGCGGCCAATGATTAGCCAGTAAAAACTATCCCAAAATAAACGAATGGCAAAGCCAATGCGTTCGATCGCTTGATAAGTCCATATGCCAATTGATTCAACTTTGGTAATGAGGGATTTAGACAATGTCAAACACCTGATCTAAACGAGCCAATTCAAGAATACTGGAAACTTGCTTACTGGGTTCAGTGAGGCTGAAAGTTCGACCATTGCTGTTGGCATACTGTAGTCCTTCAACCATGGCGGCAATACCGGAAGAATCAATGTATTCAACTTGGGCTAAATTAACCATGACCGCAGAAGAAGTTTTAAGCGCGCCTAAAATGGTTTTTCGGACATCAGCTGAGTTGGACAAGTCGACTTCCCCTGCCACGTAAATAGTAACAAGTGCATCTGTTTTTTCAAATCTTAAAAATTCTTCTGTCATTGATTTAACCTCACATGGGTGATATTAATGGGCTCTGCAGGCACATCTTTGGTATTGAGTTGTAGGTTGAACTCAGTTTTTACTTGTGCCATTTTATCGACTATGTCCATACCAGAAACAACATATCCAAATACTGTATAGCCCCAGGTTTTGCTGTTTGGGTTTAAGTTCGGGTTGTCTTTAAGGTTGATAAAGAAACTGGTGCTGGCAGAATGCGGCGCATCGTATCTGGCCATCGATAAGGTGCCTCTGTCATTGGTCAGGCCATTGCCTGATTCATTAAATAAGGTGCCACAGCCGGTTACTTCGGTCAAGTCTGTTTTAAATGCGCCGGTTTGAATCACGTAATCAGGAACCACACGATGGACCATGTTGTTGTCATAGGTCTTGGTTTTTACGTGATGTAAAAACCGATTGACTGTTAAGGGTGCTCGTCCTCGGTCCAGTTCAATCACCACTTCGCCTAAATTGGTTTGGATGGTCAATTCTGGGTAAGATGCTTCAGGATACACTGTATCCACAGGACAACTGGCACCTGCTTTTTGCGAGACAACCAAAACACTTAGGCATATAAATAGGCTTAAGAAAAATGTATTTTTCATGATGTAAGTAAATGTACGCTGTAATCATTTTACCCAAAGGCGGTAATGATTGATAGTAACAGTTTTAACTATTAAAGCTTCAATGCTTAATCAGCGAAGTAAAAGGCCAATTTTATATTTCAAAACCTCCCCTCTTGAGAGGGGAATGAGGGGTGTGTTATTCCCAAGGTAAAGCGTTGAGAATTAAAAGATCAAACTTGCAGTTCAAAACCTCCCCTCTTGAGAGGGGAATGAGGGGTGTGTTTTTGAGAATTAAATGGTCATTAAAAACTGTCGACTCGGACCCTTAAGGCAGCTCCAAGGTAAAGGGTAGAGAACTTCGCCAGTTGCTGCAGTTAAAATTCCTTTGTTAGACTCAATCTAAATCGATTGTAATTTTTCCAACTGTTCTTCCAATTCTTTCAACGCGCTTTGGTTCTGCGCCAATTTATCCTTCTCAACATCGACCAAATGGGCAGGGGCTTTGCTCACAAATTTCTCATTGTTCAACTTGCCTTCGCCGCGTTTGATTTCGCTGGTGATTTTATCGATTTGTTTGTTGATGCGTTTACTTTCTTCTTCTTTATCAATCAAACCGGCCAATGGGATCAAGATTTTCATTTGGCCGAGTAGGGCAGTGGCTGCAGCGGGTTCTTCTTCGCCATCAGTTAGCAAGACCACCTCATCCAATCTAGCCATGGTTTTCAGCAGGGCATTGTGTTGGTTTAAATGAGCTCTATCCTGTTCACTGGTTTGTGCCAAAACTACATTCAAGGTTTTTGCTGGTGGGATGTTCATTTCGCCTCGAATTTGGCGAACACCCAGAGTGAATTCTTTGATCCAAGCGATTGCTGCTTCGGCCTCGGCTTGGTTCAAATCATCTGTTGCTTCAGGGAAGGCGCTGATCATAATGGACTCAGAATCAATGTTAAGTTTTGCGCGCACTTCTTGCCAAATCTCTTCAGTGACATAAGGCATGATGGGATGTAACAGCCTCAAAGCCTGGTCCAACACAACCAATAAAGTGTTTTGTAATTGATGCTTCTGTTCAGTTTTTAGTAAGGGTTTAGACAATTCCAAAAACCAATCACAGTATTCATTCCAAAAGAAATCATAAATGGTTTGGCTGGCTAAATCCAAACGGTATCGATCCATGTGTTTGCGATAATCTGTTATACAGGCTTGTAAACGTGAAACAATCCATTTTTCTACAGTAGAAGCATGTTCTAAGGAAAACGGTTTGGCCACATAATCCTCAGTGTTCATAAACACAAAGCGTGAGGCATTGAAGATCTTGTTACAGAAATTGCGGTAACCTTCGACACGACCCATGTCAAAATTAATATCACGGCCGGTGCTGGCCAAAGATGCAAAAGTAAAACGCATGGCATCACAGCCATAAGGTTTGATGCCATCAGGAAATTCATCGCGCGTGGCTTTTTCAATCTTAGCCACTTTTTCTGGTTGGTCTTGCATCAAGCCTTGGGTTCTTTTTTGTAACAAATCAGCTAGGCTGATGCCATCAATTAAATCGATTGGATCTAACACATTGCCTTTTGATTTGGACATTTTCTGACCATATGAATCACGGACCAGGCCATGAATATACACTTCTTTAAAAGGAATGTTGTCCATGAACTTAATGCCCATCATGATCATCCTGGCGACCCAAAAGAAAATGATGTCAAAACCAGTTACCAACACATTGGTGGGGTAGTAGGTTTGTAACTCTTTTGAATTCTCAGGCCAGTCCAAAGTGGCAAATGGCCACAAGGCCGCAGAAAACCACGTATCCAAAACATCATTGTCTTGGGATAATTTCACATCGTCAGTCAAATTGTGTTTCTCTCGCACATCTGCTTCTGACTTACCAACGTAAATGTTGTCATTTTCATCATACCAAGCAGGGATGCGGTGCCCCCACCACAACTGACGTGAAATACACCAGTCTTGGATGTCATTCATCCAAGCGTAGTAGGTGTTTTTCCAGTTATCTGGTACAAACTTAATGTCGCCATTGTCCACTGCTTCAATCGCAGGTTTGGCTAAGGTCTTGGCATCGACATACCATTGGTTGGTCAATAAAGGTTCAATCACATCACCTGAACGGTCGCCTCTGGGTACCATCAAAACATGTGGCTTGATTTCGACCAACAGGCCTAATTGTTCCATTTGAGCAACCACTGCTTTTCGGGCCTCATACCGTGGTAAACCATGGTATGCATCAGGTGCGTTTTTGTTGATGGTGGCATCTTTGTTTAAGATGTTTAGCATCGGTAAGTCATGACGTTTACCTACTTCGTAATCATTGAAATCATGCGCTGGAGTGATTTTGACGCACCCAGTGCCTTTCTCAGGATCGGCATGCTCGTCACCAACGATTGGAATCAATCGGTCACAGATGGGTAACAATACATGTTGGCCAATCAAATGTTTAAATCGATCATCATCTGGATTAACGGCCACAGCAGTGTCACCCAATAAGGTTTCAGGGCGGGTGGTGGCGATCGTTAAGTATTGATCAGTGGCATGGCCATTGGCATCTGCCACTGGGTAGTTGAAATGCCACATAAAACCATTTTCTTCAATCGATTCAACTTCGAGGTCGCTCAATGCAGTGTTTAAAGTCGGATCCCAATTGACCAACCTTTGGCCACGATAAATCAATCCTTCTTCATGCAAATCAACAAAGACCTTCAAAACGGCATTTGACAAACCTTCGTCCATGGTGAAGCGCTGTCTTGACCAATCAGGTGAAGTCCCCATGCGTCGTAATTGATTGGTGATGGTGTTGCCTGACTGTTCTTTCCATTGCCACACTTTATCAACAAATGCCTCTCTTCCCAATTCAACCCGAGAAGTGCCTTGGGCATTCAATTGGCGTTCTACCACCATTTGAGTGGCAATGCCTGCGTGGTCAGTACCCGGTTGCCACAAGGTGTTTTTACCCTGCATTCGATGATAGCGAATCAAGGTGTCCATGATGG
>JBPOFV010000069.1:0-8729 GCA_051252335.1 Marinicella sp.
GATCAAAGGCTTAATAGATAAAATATTCTTCGCAATGGGTGTGATGCTGTTTCTCCAGCTGCCACATTTTATTGATCAATACACGCAGCGCATGGGCGGCTTCGCTTCATCACAACAACAACAAATCAATGAATACCAAGTGATTGCTGACCAACACTTTAAGGGCGATATCAGAGCTTATATCCAACACCTTCAAGAAAATACAGATCCAGCTGTCACAAAATCAGCTGATCAAATCGAAAATCGTATAAATAATGCTCAATCAATAGCCAATGAACTGAAGGTATATGAACAAGAAGCACTCTGGTACCAAGTGCCCTATTTTATTACTCACATGCGACTTGATTTAGCAAAAGGCACAGCACAAAATTTTGCACCTGGACTCCCGATTAATTTATGGGCCTGGGGTTATGGCTTGATAGGAGGAGTTTTATTCAGCCTGCTATTCAACGGCTTCACTAAAATACCTCAGGCAATTCACCGAAGAAAACAGCCAACATCTGTTGCAAAATAATTTTTGTGATTTTTTAATTAGCAAGCCAATCAGAATTGCCATCATCAATTGAGTCATATAAAATAAAGGTCAATTATTCCCTCAGTGATACAGGAAGTTAACATGGACCTACAAAAAAAATTATTTATGACCTTTGCGGCGCTGTTTGCCACTTTTCATTGTGATGCAGTTAGCCTGAGCTCCAAAGGCCATGGTGAAGTACTCATTTACCCCTACTATACAGTCAACAACAACATGAATACTGTCTATTCAGTGGTCAACACAACCGATCAAGCCAAAGCCGTTAAAATCAGATTTCTAGAAGGCGAAGCTGGTATGGAAGTACTTGAATTTAATGTGTATTTATCAGCTTTTGATGTTTGGACCGGCGTTTTAGGTTCGACCACTTCGACCCTGGCCGGCCATGTAGGTGAACCCAGCGTCATGCACATCACTTCGGACACATCATGTGCACCCTTTTTAAATAAATCAGGCCAAGAATTTGTGCCTTATGTTATCGAGACAGACGCGCCTAATAACAGCCTTCAAAGAGTAACTGATGGGCATATAGAAGTGCTTGAGATGGGTGTTGTAACTGATGATCAATTTAATTCTGCGACTGCCATTGCTCATGCTATTGATGGCATTCCAAACGACTGTACTCAAATTCTTAATGCTTGGAATTTTGGTTATTGGTTTAGTGACTCAACTGCAGATATGGACATACCAACTGGGGGGATATCTGGATCAGCTTCTCTTTTAAATGTCACAGATGGATTGGAATTCAGTTTTAATGCTGTGGCATTAGATGATTTTTGGCAAGGCTCTATTGCCCATACCGAGCCTGGGTCTTTAATCCCTAACTTAAGTAGTGCTGTACCAGAATCAAAAATTTTACTTAATAACTCAATTCAAACTTCGACCTGGAATACGGGTATCGAAGCAGTTTCTGCCGTCCTGATGTACACTGAAATTTACAATGAATATGCCTTTGACGCCGCTGCTGTCGGAAAGTCTGAATGGGTTGTCACTTTTCCTACTAAATTCCTGCATACAGTCAATGTATCATCAGCCATGCCACCTTTTGATCAAACTTGGAATGGCGAACAAGCCTGTGAAGAATTCTCAATACTGGTATTTGATCGAGAATCTCAAATAGACCCACCAGGAAATACCCAAATAACGCCTCAACCTCCAGCTGGAGCAAATCCTTCAATGTGTTACCATACCAATGTCATCGAATTTATTTCCGGAGGACTACCACCTGCTACAACATCAAGTATTTTTGGTGCTGATAATTTACTGACTGTTGAAGGAGTCGACTCAGCTATCGCCACAGAAAATGGCTGGGCAGCGGTGGCATTTTATTCATTATCTCAAAACATGACTCCAATATCTGGCTCTGGTTACATGGGATTACCGGCAGTCGGTTTTCAAGTACAACAACTAACCAACAACAGCGCACAACCCGGCCTAATTGCCCAATATGGCCGTTTATTCGAACACAAAGGTGTGAGCTTTAATTTTTAAACCACAAACAGCAATTTATTAAACTAATTCAGTGAGTCAACAATGAAACAAATTAAACGGACTATATTCTTCTTCATCATTGCCATAACTGGGTCTTCAGAGGCGGTTAACATCAACCAGAAAAAAGTGGGTGAGGTGTTGGTTTATCCCTATTACACGGTAAATAATAACATCAACACCATTTATACAATTGTTAATACAACATCTGATACCAAAGCACTGAAAATCAGATTTTTGGAAAGTCAACACTCTCGCCCGGTATTATCATTTAATATTTATTTAGGTGGCTATGATATGTGGGTGGGTAATTTAAGTGCCATACCTTCTTCGGTTTTTGGACACAGCGGAGAACCCAGCGCACTTCATACCACAGAAGATAATTCCTGTGCACCTTTTTTGAATAAATCCGGACAGGAATTCCTGCCATTTGAAATTGATCTGGATTTTGCAAACAACAACTTACAAAGAGCAACCGAAGGACACATAGAAGTGATTGAAATGGGTACAGTAACAGGCTCGTCTCAAGCTGCCATTGATCTTGGTTCTACAGGTGTGCCAAACGACTGTGGTCAAATTGCAACGGCTTGGGACGGTTCAGGCTATTGGTTCAATGACTCAACTGTCGATATGCTTCCTGCCACTGGCGGCTTAACCGGTTCTGGAACAATTTTGAATATCATGGAAGGTACTGCCACAGGGTATGATGCTCTTGCTTTAGAAAACTTTTGGCAAGGTACGGAAAGTCATACAGAGCCAGGGAGTTTGGTGCCTCATATCGGTTCAGCATTTCCAGTTTCACAAGTATTAGATAATGGAACTTTGACAGTCAGTAATTGGTTATTTGGGATTGAAGCAGTTTCAGCCACTTTGATGCAACAAAAAATATATAACGAATATGACATCACTCCTTTTTTAGCTGGTAAAACAGAATGGGTCTTCACGTACCCAACTAAGTTCTTTCATACCAATAATTTTCAAGCCATACCCCCATTTGAACGACTGTGGAATGGCTTTGATGCCTGTGAAGATCATCGTCTAGATATTTGGGATCAACAAGAATTTCGAGCACCAACTGCCAACTTTTCAAGTTGTTACAGTGTTAATGTGCTTGAGTTTTTGGGCCCAGGACAGTCACCTGGGGCTATTTCACAACTACTGGGTTCAAACAACAGCATTTCTGTCATGGCTATTGATAACGATGCTGCAACTGAAGCTGGATGGGCCAGTATCACCTTAGATGGCGCGGGACAAAACATGTTAGACCCAGCTGAAATTAAGTACTCAGGATTACCGGTAGTAGGCTTCATGCTCCATTCTTATATCAATGCCGGGGCCCCTGTTGGTGTGTTGGCCGCTTACAGTGGTTTATTCCCACACAAAACAGAACCTAAAATTGGACAAGTTGTTGATTTGATTTTTGCCCATTCTTTTGAAGCCCCATAACAGCAAAAAATAGTACAAAAAAAAAGCCGATGGCAGAATTGTCATCGGCTTTTTTAGTTATAAGGATTTTTATATCAGGCTATATTCAGCGCAATTAACCCTAAACTTTCCAAACAGGCTGGTCTTTTTATATGAATTCATTCCATTTTTTTACATGGTCAGATTGTGCCTCTAACAAGGCATCAACATCACCTGACAGTTCAATGGTTGAAATTGAATCACCACCAACAATGGCATTAACCACAGCTTGGTCAGCATCAGACTCTACTGAGCCAAAGACAGAATGTTTACCGTCTAACCATGGAGTAGCTACATGAGTCACAAAGAACTGGCTGCCATTGGTACCTGGACCTGCATTAGCCATAGAAAGAACACCAGGCTTATCATGCTTTAAAGACGCATCAAACTCATCTTCAAATTTATATCCTGGGCCACCTGTGCCTGTACCGATTGGACAACCACCTTGTATCATAAAGTCAGGAATCACCCGATGAAATGATAGATCATTATAAAATCCATTTTTCACTAAGTTAACGAAATTAGCAACAGTGACTGGTGTCTTGTCATCTGTTAAGTTGATATTAATATCGCCTTTATTGGTTTTGATGGTAGCTTTGATGGCCATTGGTATTTCTCGATAAATTTAATTGGCTTTAATATTAGGGTTCTTGTGGCTGCTTTCAAGTCTGAGATTAACTAAAATGCATTCGAAAAAGCCATTGATGAATATGTGTGGATGATTTACTATGATAAGCTATTAAATTTGAGCCTGCTTCATGCAAAAACTTTTGACCTGCCTATTCATGCTAATTTCCTGTGGTGTTTTAGCTGATATTCAGTCTGATATCAAAAACATTGAGAAAGATTTAATTGATTGGCGCAGACATTTACATCAGAATCCAGAGCTGAGTAATCGTGAGTTTAATACCGCTGCATACATTGAAAAGCACCTTAAATCTTTAGGAATGGAAGTCCAAACCAATATAGCTGTAACTGGTGTTGTTGGTCTATTAAAAGGCGACAAACCTGGGCCATTACTTGCACTGCGTGCTGATATGGATGCGTTACCCATAACCGAACCCAGTGGCCTCCCCTTTGCATCAAAAGTCACTGCAGAATATCGCAATGAAACAGTTGGAGTTATGCATGCATGTGGCCACGATGCTCACGTTGCCATTTTGATGGCTACTGCAGAAATTTTTGCTAAAAACAAAGCAGAACTCGCTGGCACATTGATGTTTATTTTCCAACCTGCTGAAGAAGGTGCACCTGGCGATGAAGAAGGTGGAGCCGAATTGATGTTGGCCGAAGGTTTATTTGAAAAAAATAAACCAGAAGCTGTGTTTGGCTTACATTTGTATTCAAATTTACCATCAGGCAGCATTGGGTACAGAAAAGGTCCCATGATGGCAGCAGTTGATGATTTTGAACTTAAAGTGATTGGCAAACAATCCCATGGTTCCAAACCTTGGGCTGGGATCGATCCCATCATTACTTCTGCGCAAATTATTAACACAGTTCAGACCATTGTTTCACGAAGAACAGATGTAACCATTGCACCCGCTGTGGTTTCATTTGGAGCCATAAAAGGCGGAATCCGAAACAATGTTATTCCAGACGATGTCACCATGGTAGGTACCATCAGGAATTTTGATATGAGCATCAGAGACGACATTCATTACCAATTAGAAAATATCATCAATCATGTGGCACAAGCCAATGAAGCCACTTATGAATTTAAAATCAATCAAGGTTACCCAGTCACCATTAATGATCCAGGGTTGGGAAGCAAAATGATGCCATCTTTGGTTAAGGTGTTTGGTGATGAAGGCGTCGTTGAGTTGGGTTTAATTACTGGTGCTGAAGATTTTTCTTTCTTCGCTAATGAAGTACCTGGTTTGTTTTTCTTCCTTGGTGTTACACCTAAAGACAGGGATTACAAAACGGCACCTACATACCACTCACCTTTATTTTATGTTGACGAATCAGCATTACTCAATGGTGTTAAGGCATTTGTGAACTTAGTCCAAGATTACTGATTTAATTATGTGGATGCGGTTGGTTCCGTTTGTTCTTCTGTTGGCAGCGTGTCAAAGACACAGCAAACCTGACTTGGCAGAGCTTTATCAACAACATGGCACCGATCATACCGATACACCCTTGGTGTTGATTCATGGCACCATGGGCAGTAAATTACGCCAAATAGACAATCATGAAGAGGTTTGGCCAGGTAAAATCAACCAACTGATCTTCTCAAATTACAAGAAATTAGCCAACGAAATAACTGACGACGGGTTGGCTGTTGTTCCTTCGAATATTGAGTCATATGCCATTTTTGATTCTTATTCAGGGTTGAGCATCTATGATGAAATCATTGAGACGCTGATCAAATACGGCAGTTATCAACTCAATGATATTTCTGAACCAGCTAAACCAGGCAGAAACTTGTATGTGTTTCATTATGATTGGCGACAAGACAATGTAAAAAATGCTCAATTATTGGCTCAATATGTTGAACAAGTACTGGCAAAACACCACAACCATCAACAAGTTGATGTGGTGGCCCATTCTATGGGTGGCTTGATATTGCGTTATTACCAAAGGTATGGCGCTGCAGATGTATTGGATTCAATTCAGCTTTCCTTACACACGCAACAACCTGCAGTGGAACAACTTGATTTAAGCAACCATGCCAAAACTCATCTGATCAGGCATGCCATCTTTTTAGGCACACCACAACTGGGCTCGGTTAAATCAGTCAAACGACTGCAAGACGGTTTTGACTTCAACCTCAGAAACATTCCTGTTGAAGTTCAAATCACCATGCCAAGTGTTTATCAATTACTGCCCCACCCACAAAGTAATTGGGTTGTTCAAGCTGACGGGACTACGGCTCACATCAATGTTTTCGATCAAAAGTTTTGGCAGCTAAATCAATGGTCTATCTACAATGATGTAGTGAGAGAACGAATCATTAAACAAGCTGAAAACAGTGACTTAGGTCAAGCAAAAGTTAGCAGACTGACCACATTTTTTAACCGTCAATTAAAACGAGCTGAGTTATTTTGGCATTCATTATCTCCCGCTTATGAAGTTGAACATGAAGGTTTTATTATCATGGGTGGTGATTGTAAAAAGACCTTAAATCGATTGATCGTCAACACAAATGAAGGGCGAGTTATGCTTGCTGATGACTTAAACATGGGTGATGAATTTAACGTCAGAACGCTGCATAAATCATTGTTATATGAACCAGGCGATGGCCAAGTCAGCAAGTCTTCATTGTTAGGCGAAATACATGACAATCAGACGCATAAAACTTTAAAAACCATAAAAATCAAATACCCTGTGTTTGTTTGTGAGGACCACATTAAACTCACTCAAAACCTCACATTTCAAGACAACTTATTGCACGTTCTGTTAAATGAATGAATTATTCTGGCAGTATTAGCTGACAATTTCAGTCATTTAACCTAATGACCTTGAATCTCCTTCATCAATAGATTCTACTTTTTATGATTCATGTTGACAATTCTTGGCGGCAATTGCGGTTCTTCATAATCAATGTTAAATTAACTGAATCTAAAAAATGTTTTTATTATGAATAAATATTTGGTTGCAATGGGTCTCTTGAACATCAGTTATTCTGTGTTTGCTATAGATGAATATGAAGTAACAACTGCAAATCCACATGGTTGGGAAGCGGCCAATGTCAGAGATGACGCTCTCGTCGAATTCAGCCCTAACGCTCCTTTATTTGGCGATGGCTCTTTGTTGTTTGCAACCGACACCCAAACGCCTGGACAAGATAAAGCAGATTTTCAACTCATATGGCAGCAATCAACTGACGGTATTGATTTTCCAAATCGCACATTGGGTCAATTATCAAGCTTAAATTATGCCTGGTACCGTGATTCTGCCAGTACCACCACGGCTCATTTCACACCAGTATTTCGCTTGAATTTTTATGACGATGCTGGCACACCCGGCGATGCCTCCGATGATGTTTTGGGATTGTTGATCTGGGAAGGTGTTTACAACGGTTACTCTAATCCTAATAATGACAGTTGGGAATTGGTTAACATCATGAACAGCAATTTTTGGGTCTATGTCTCACAAAGCGCACAAGGATCAGGGGTTATCCAGAATTTCAATAGCACATTAGATGATTGGATCAATGGTAACCCAGTTGGCCAACCGGGCGACCCTGTGATCACATTAACGTCTGACACCTTTATCATTGGTACCACCATTGGAGTTGGTTCTGGATGGAATAATACATTTACTGGTTATGTCGATGCAGTCAGACTGGCTTTTGGCAATGATGATGATCGCTTATTTAACTTTGAATTTTGTCCTACTCTCATACCTAACGACAACCCCGATGTCATCTTTGACAACTCATTCGAATGCTTTCAATGATCAATTAGCTTGTCACTGTCTATGAATTTAATGTGTCCTACTTTTTATATGAACTGGCTCACATTTATTTGATCTTCATATACTGATTGTAAATTTTTTCAAACGTTTCTCGATAATTACCGAATGTCTAGGTAATTCAAACAATAATTGAGAAACCTATGAATACAATCAAAACATTTTCCTTACTGACATTTCTAATTTTCAGTCAGTCTTCCTTGGCTGCATTTTTTGTGGTCAATACAACAGATGATGAAACCGATACCCTCACTGGCAATGGCATCTGTGCAACTGCGCAAAACACCTGTTCATTAAGAGCTGCGATCATGGAAGCAAATGATTTAATGGGCGCAGATACCATTTTGGTACAAGCAGGATTAGGTGATTTCACCTTATCAAGGGTTGGTGAAGAGGACATTGGCTTGCATGGCGATTTAGACATCAAAAGTGAAATCACCATCATCAATGGAACCTCTGGCATCACGATCAATGGCCATTTCACTGATCGTATATTCCATGTGCATGGTAATGGCAATCTCACCCTTGAAAACATCACGTTATTAAATGGTGTTGCCAATTCAGATAGCAGCTTTGAGGGTGGTGCCATCAAAATAGAAGAAGGTGGTTATTTAACCACCACTGAAGTCACATTCAGCAATAATTTAGCCAAACGAGGAGGCGCTGTTTTTTCTGATGGAACTGCATGGTTCATTGATTCATACTTTCATCACAATGCCGTTTCAAATGATGTCGACAGCAATAACTTAAGCTCAGTTGGTAGTGCCATTTTAAATCGAGGTGCCCTGTTGTTCGCCACATCAACGGCTGCTCATAATGGTCAGTT
>JBPOFV010000070.1:0-8651 GCA_051252335.1 Marinicella sp.
CCATTAGGGTGCTTGCTTATCTTGTTTAATCCTAAGCTCTTCAATAACCTTGGCATCCACCCAATAAATTTCTGTATTGTCAGTACCATCTACCAGCGTTCTGTTGAATAGTATGTATTTACCATCGGGAGTGACGCTGGCATAAGCATCCCATCCGGGCGAATTGACTTGTTGTCCCATGTTGATGGCTGACCCCCATGAACCATCTGGTTGTCGGAAACTGATGTAAAGATCAGAATCGCCAAAACCGTCTTCACGTTCGCTGTCCCAGATTAAATAACTTTCATCTGGCGCAATGAATGGATGTGCCGTCCATTCACCACTGTTAACTTCTGGACCCATCTTTATAGGAGCTTGGCGTTTGCCATCCTTGATCGTTGATATGCGGATCACATCGTTGCTTTTGTAATCATCAAATACATATGTGCCTTTGGCAGATGCTGTTAGACGCATAATTCCCCAATCTTTGCGATCAAACATAGGACCCAAGCTTTTACGCTCTGACCATCCATCACCCAGGCGATCTTGATACCCCTTTGCCATGTGCATGCGTTGGCCATCTGGTGAAAATGTTATTTCTCCGGTTCGTTTAAATTGAGTGTATTTTTTCCAGATTCCATTGTGCTGACGAAAGCCAGTGACGGTAATGGGTGTGCCTTCACCCAATCTACTGGTGAAATAAAATTCTTGCATCCCAGGAGCAAACACGCCTTCAATATCCCAACCTGATTTAGAGATGATGCCAGGGGCAAACGGCTCGGCCACCATGCCAGGTGGTTTCTGTCCCATAAGTGGTCCTTTGAGTTCTGGAAATGATCGTTGTACTTCGCCGTAACAATTGAATGAAATTATTAACAGCAAAGACAATACAGTTGTTTTTATTCTCATTGATTTACTCCTGTTTTAGAAAAGTTTGCCAACCATTTCACACTGTTGATACCAGTGAGAGGGAAAGCACTTTGGTGACTGCCTTCAAGCACCGCATGGGTTAAGGATAAACGCTCATTCTTATTGTTTTTTAACAAGGCAATAAAAGCATCTATATGCACACTCGCTTCTTCTAATGTGCCGTATGAAATATACACGCGGTTGTTCAGATTATTATTTTTAAACGTGGGTTCAGCTGAAAGTTTTGCTAAATATGTAACATCTGCTGCTCTGAACGATGGGCTGCCAATTATGTAATTTTTAAAGGTATCTGGCTGTGTCATGAGTGTATATGCACCAAATTCACCACCGAGAGAATAACCGAAATATGTGCGATTTGCAGGTTCAGTTCGGTAATTTTTTTCTGTGAACTTAATCACGTCATGACGAATAAATTCAAGATGTTGACTGGCCTGGCCAAAATTGTATTTGGCTTGGTGTTCGAGATTGCTGGACTTTCTTGCAGAATAATCTCGAACCCTACTGACATGGACCCCGTTCTTTTTAATCAAATCTTCACTGATGTCTTTTTGCCAAGAAATTCCAACCAATATCACGTTCTCCAGCAGAAATTCTGTGGCAACAGATAGTAATTCAATGCTCCATACCGCATCGGTGAAATAAATCACTGGATAACTCACGTCTTTATTCTCATTGTAGTTATCTGGCAACTTAATATACAGTTCATATTGATTCCCTGAAGCTGACTCTTTTAATGGAATGACTTGAGTCCTGGGCATTTCGTAAGGTGCGCGCTTTGTGGCTGCATCACTGATTAAAGGTATTAAAAACAACATTGTAAAAATTAATTTTTTCTTCATCGGCATCAATTGCTTATTTTGTAAAGCTGCCATCTTAGGCACGATACAATGAAAAGACCTGAAGTCCTGCTGATTTCTCGCTGATTTCTGACTGAAACTGATAGATTTATGAGTTGCAACGGCTTAATTTGGTTACAATTGGGGTTAACACGCAGCTTATTCATGTATGTCAAAACAGTATTGGATTGGTGGTTTTTACATTGATTTATCCAGAAATCAAATCACCCAAAACAAGCAAACTCAGACGCTGGCTCCAAAAGCGCTGGCGGTTTTAACTTGTCTGGCTGAAAGTCATGGCCAAGTGGTTAGTCAAGACACCTTACTGTCTCACGTTTGGCCGGACACAGTGGTCTCGCCCAACACCTTACAAAGAAGTATCGCCCAATTAAGAAAAGCACTGGGAGACGATGGAAAAGGCCAAGTCTACATAAAAACTCATGCCAAGCAGGGTTATAGTTTAGAGTGTGATGTCAGGTGGCATGGCCACAATATGCAATCACATGACAGCGCTCCAGATCATGCAACTACCCTGAATCATGACAGAGAAATCAATGTAGAGAATGATTTAGGCCATAAAACACCAATACCTTTGATGTGGATTTTCATGTTTACTGCCAGCATGCTTTTGGTTTTTTTAGGTATTAAATATTTTTCACCTGAAAAAACATCCACGCTGTCTTTTGACACCATACGCTCGTTAACAGCGACAGATGATAAAGAGTTTGATGCGACCTATTCACCTGATGGTCAATACATAGTTTTTAACCGCTACTTAGGCAAGTTGTGTGTCAATAGAATATGGGCCAAACACATCGAGACCCAACAAGAAATTCTGTTAACCCAAGAATGGGGCTCTTATGGCAGTCATGACTTTTCACCTGATGGTTCGAAACTGGTTTACTTCGCGACTGAAGCTTGTGATGTTCCGGTGGTACAAAAAAACTGTCACGACTTGGTCTCATTGGATTTTAACCAAGCGCTGCAATCGCCTCAACAACACGACATACTGCTGCAATGTAAACAGACCAAAGCAGTTAAACCCCAATGGGTCAGTGACAATAACATTGTATTGTTACAACTGCAGTCTAAACGCTGGAAACTGAATAATTATTCAATCAGTGACAACAACAGTACTGACCTTTACAACCCTTACGAAGGCAACCTCATTGACTATACTTTTTCAAAACAAAAGCAAATGTTTGCAGTCAGTCGGTTCGATAATAATGGTGAACAATTGATAGAAATGCTTAAGCCAGATGGCACCCTATTGTCCAGCCACCTGATCCAACGACCTTCTGAAATCTCTAAATACCATATTATTCGCCCTAATTTCGATCCCAACAATGATCAGTTAATTTTCAGCACGGGTAAACAAATGTTCACTCTGACCTATGATGGGCAAGTGAATAAAATTAACCTGCCCTTCGCAGAGCGTATGGTACAACCAGTATTTCATCCGGATGGCAACCGCGTATTAATGATCAAAGGACCTTATGACAGCGATGTAGTGATGTTATCTGTGGATCAGGTCAATAATTCATTGTCTCAGCCATACCAGCCTTTAGAACGCACTAATTTGGGCGAGGATTTTGGCATGTTTCAACCAAGTGGTGAAAAGATTGCTTTCTGGTCGGAACGTTCTGGTGAGCAACAAGTTTGGATCAACAGTGATGATGGATTACAACAATTGACCCAATTTCCAACTGACAACTTTATTCAAGGCGTCGATTGGGCCAAAGATGGTCAAAGCTTAATGGTTAATAGCAACAGTGAGTTGATTCAAATTAACCTTGACGGTACCCATCAAGCATTCCCCATGGCTTATGCTGTTTTACAACTTTATCAATGGGACAGCGAAGCTAACAGTGTCTTGTTAAAAATCAGAAAACATGGAACCACTCAAGTTGTTGCCTATGATTTGAATCATTCAACATTCGATGAAATCACAGATAAATATGTCAGATGGATACAAAAAAGTGAAAACGGGCAATTAATCTTCAAAGACCAACTGGATCAATTTTGGCGACCTGGGCCAGTAGAACCTCAGCACATTGAAATCTTAGACAATCAGGGTGATCGCCGAGATCCATTTGTGATCCATGACAACACCATTTACGCCATCAACAGCAACCATCAATTGTGGTCCTACAACCTGATGAACGATTCTTTTATAGTTTTGGGGGAAGTGCATGCTGATGTCGATTATTTAACCGACGTTAAACACAACGATTTGTTGATGACCATCCAAGTGGCGGCCAAAAAAGAAGTGGTTGAACTAATAGTCAGTCATTGAACCACACTGAAATCAATTAATGATAAGACGATTTTTCTCAAAGGATAGTATTGGCTTGACATATTCCTATATAGGCATATAATAATCACATGCCACGCACAGCCAATACATACGATACCTTTACCGCCATCGCAGAACCCAAAAGAAGGGTGATAATAGAAAAGCTGGCAGGTCAGGAATTAAGCGTGAATCAAATTGTTGAAATGACCAAGTGGAACCAACCCATGGTTTCTAAACATTTGGGTGTTTTAAAAGAAGTTGGCCTGGTCTCCGAAAGAAAAAACGGCAGGCAACGGCTTTATCAAGTGAATGCCAATGAGCTTCAACCGATTCAAATCTGGGTAAAACAGTTTGAAAAACATTGGACTAAACAATTTGATCAATTAGATAAATATTTATCAGATTTACAAAACAAAGGAGTTAATAAACAATGAGTAAAATTCACGTAGAACCCTTAATCATCACCAGAAATTTTGAATACCCTATGCAAGTTGTTTATGAAGCATGGACGCAAGAAAAGCACTTATCCCAATGGCAAGCACCCAATGAAAACATTGCCATTGAATATAAGTTTGCCGATATTAAAGTCGGTGGATCTTCATTGCATAAAATGGTGATGCCAAATGGTAACGAAATGTGGTTACTGACCAAGTACCAAGACCTTCAACCACACCACACCATAGTCTTTACTCAATATGGTTCAAATGAAAACGGCCACATCATATCTGCACAGATGCCCAATTGGCCAAAAGAAATTAGGGTGACTATTAAGCTCAGTGAATCAAAAGGTATAACTCAAATGGAGTTTATTTGGCAACCAATCAATCCAAGCAAAGAAGAAGCACAAGGTTGGGAAGCTTCCAGATCACAACCAGCAAAAGGTTGGAATGGTAGCTTTGAATTACTTGAAGGATATCTTTCAAACCTTTAAAGATGCTTGAGAAATAATGGAGTTATGTTTCCTGCTATTTGAGTTGAAACATAACTCCAACCATTCAATGAATACTTCAGTCTTCAGACAGCGGATTGGCATTCAATACACCCCAAACAAAGTCTGATCGGGCGGTATTTAGTTGCAGGGTACCAGGTTGGAAGAAGACGGCTTTTTCTGGTGCTCCATTGGTGACCTTACCTATACCATCTAATGACAAAGTCATGGTTCCACCGACGGTATTCAAATTAGGCCCTTGAGCATTGGCTCCGGCTTGAACATGACAACTCATACAGGATGATGTGTTGACAAAGCCGCCTTCAGTGACCGATGCGCCCAAGATCACCGGTGTACCATCGTTGTTATAAAAACTGATTTGTGTGCCTTTTAGGCGATAATTTTGCCAAGCTGCGCTGCTGGCGGTTGGCATGGGGTGTTGTTGATCAACATGACTGACTTGGCCCTGACCTATTTTCATGCCCTTGAACAAGGCTGTCAGTTGCGGGGTCATATCAGCCGAAGCATATTTTTGATTTCTGACAAATAAATTATCCCTCAACTTTGAGGTCATTTGATGAGGAGGGGTGTAGTGTGTCATGAAAGTGTCCTTGTTGCCATTGTCGGTGTTGATAGCCACTGATCTGTGAAATCCAAAGCTGTCATTACAACCAATGTAGTCACAGCGTCCAACGTTATTCACATGTTCAAAAGCAAACCAGTGCCAGTTCGGCAATGCTTTGGAAGCACCCGTAACTGCAACCAAATAATGGGTTTTGGTATCCGTGGTACCTGGGCTCTCGATTTCCATGGTGATGTATGGATACTCTGCATTATTCATGGGTGTATCTGGGTTGTTGTCATGATCACTGATATAACCCAACTCCTTCATTGCTTGTTCTGAAACAAAATCCACTTTAAACATAACTGCTGCTTGTGGGTAACTGACACTTTGACCCAGGGGCCGATAAGGAGCTTGTTGTTGTGCTTGGTATTGTTCATGCTTATAAACATCCACCAAGCCATTGCTGTGGTACAAATTATTTTCCACACTGTAATTAAAAAAGGGTTTATTGTGATAAACAATTTCTGCTTCAACATCTCTGGCTATGCGAGATTTGTCATCATCCAATATTTCTGCTTGTCGAGCCAAGTGTGGTGACAGCGACATTTTGTCATTAAACTCAGTAAAGGTTGTTCCACCTCTGGATGCTGGAAATACAGGACAGTGTTCATCACCTTTTGTTGATTTACCTCGATAATGAGTGGCACCGGTTTTTTTGTCTAACACACAGCAGTCAGTGGCACTGTCATTGGCGCAATAGGGCTTGGGGCTTTTTACCCAAATTTGTTGATCAATCGACCAATTCCTCCAAAACTCAGACTTTATGGCTTCTAAAAACTGTTTCCAGGCAAAAGCATCCGGACAAGACATGGCAGGACTACTGACCTGCTTAAAACTCAGTTGTTTGCCTTTAACGCTGATTGCATTTTTACAGTAATCGGCATCACGGACATGACTTTTGAAATACATGGCTTGGTCAACCCCTGTTGGAGAATGATCGGCCTTGGCTACATTAACCGCAATATATATCAAGAAGAACAAATAACCCGTAACCAATGATCGATGCTTTTTGCTTGATACTAAGTCAGTTTGTTCGTTTTCTGTTAGTACAGATTGATTGTTAATCTCGTTAAAAACTTGATCGCTCTTATGATTCATTTTTCACACTCAATTATGGTTATTAATTATTTTCATTTCAGGGCTTTAAATAAGTCGACATTGCGCCATCGCCCCCAATGCGCATAATTATTATACACTTACGTTTAAAACTATTTCTGGCTGAATCTTTTTATGGTTCAAATCATAGTTTTCTGTAGTTTTTTTAGCTATTTATCCAATCAGTTGATACCTTAATGCACTTGACTGCGTCAAATACAGTAATCAATAACAATACACAACAACAATGACTACCATTAAAATCATTACTCTGATGCTCTCACTGGCGACCATATCAAGTATTCAACCAGCACAAGCAAAAAACATTGGACCAGATACCAGCCACTTATCATCCTTGATCGATCAATATGTGAACCAGCTTTATATCCAACAAAAATTCATTGGCTCTATACTCGTTGCTCATCAAGGAAAAGTTATTATTAACAAACACTATGGCACTGTTGGAGTAGACAAACAAAACCAAATTGTAGATCAATCGGTGTTTGAAGTTGCCTCATTAACTAAAGCTTTTACCGCAACACTGACAATGATGATAAAGCAAGACGGTTTATTACAGCTAGATGACTCTGTTAACAGGTTTTTGCCTCATTTCCCATACCCCAACATCACTGTCAGGCACTTACTCTCTCACACCTCAGGCTTGTCAGAAAATTTATTTTTCCAATGGGCTGGTAAAAACATGGACCCTCGAAAAATTTATTCTAATGAAATGATACTTAAATATCTGAATTCAGTAAAACCCAAACTGCAATTTAACCCAGGTGACCAATTTGAATATTCCAATGTTGGGTACATGATTCTACCGCTCATATTAAAAAATGTCACAGGCCAGTCTTATATACACTTATTGAATGAAAGAATCATCAACCCATTGCAGATGCATCAAACCGGTATTTATCCTCAAACTGATAAAGCCAGTAAAATGAACAACTATGTTTTTGGTCAAATGTTCAATTCCAAGCATCAGAAATTAATCTCGACTTTTGGGATGGCCTGGTCTGATGCCATGTATGGCGGCGTCGGAATATTATCTAATACCAATGACTTGTTCAAATGGGATCAAGCATTGTATTCAAATCACATACTGGACGAAGCAAGCCTGTCAGAAATGTTCTCGCCTTATCAATTGAACAATGGTGAATATTCAAAATATGGATTAGGCTGGTTTGTTTATGACCAAATAATTATCAACGATAAAAATATAGGCACTCAAGTATTCCACCATGGCTTGTGGCCAGGTTATGAATCATTGTTCACTCGATTGATTGATCACCAGCTGACAATCATCATCCTTTCTAGCTTGGCGCCTTCAACCAATAAAGATATTAATGATCAGATCATTGATCTAATGGTCAACACATTGATTGACCTTAAGGCATGACTGTGACTCTATAAATTCATTGATCAATTCATTATCAATTGAAAGCATAGCCACATAAAATACTTAAATAGACTAAAGGAACGAAGAGAAATTATGAACACAACCAAAGAAATCATTGAGGCACTACATGAACCCATCATGTCATTATTGGGAATTGGTTTTAGCTTTGTTGCACTATACATCGGCTACAAAACCATAAAAATGCGAAATAATGAACGCATGGCAATGATATTAAACGGCAAAGATCCAAACACCCAAAACAAGCCCGACAACACCAGACTAAAAAGAAATGGCCTGATGTTAATGGCCATTGGCATTGGCATAATATTAGGTTATAGCTTAAACCAACTTTTTAGTATAGTTGAATATGTTGCTTATCCATCAATGATCTTATTCCTTTGTGGCGGCTTACTTTTATATTTGCATCAAACTGAAAAATAGACCGTTCAGTTAAGATGAAAAAAACCACCTCAAGTAACGACATTGATACAGCCTCATATGCACAAATCATTGATCAGTATAAAGACATGGCTTACTCGATTGCATTTAAAATCTGTAAC